>JAEWPL010000045.1 GCA_023460615.1 Pseudomonadota bacterium
CACCATACACTTTAAAAGACTATCAGCACATGTTGTATTACTGTGATGATGCCTTTATTAAGGTAGACAGTGCAGTAGCAATTCAAAATCAATATGTACATGACAACTTAGCTTTAGCAAAAGTTGATGGTATGCTACCAGAGCCAAAAGAGCTTATTGAGTCTTACAAAGAGTTATTAAATAACGTTAATGCAAAATCAGATTTCATCTTAATCAATGAAACCTTAACCATTCAAAGCATTGATAGCATGATGGAGACTTTTGATAAGATTGATATTGATGCTTTAAATAAAGTAAGAAAAGCTTTAGTACAAAAAGTTGCAGTAGCTTTAGAAGATCAGTTTGCAGCTGTCTATGCTAAGGTTAAGGCAAGCTCAAATGGTTATAGTGTAGCTAATATGGCAAAACGCTCGCTTTCAAATACTTGTTTATCAATGTTAGCTTTAAACTACAAGGTAAAAGAGCAAGCTTCTAAGGCATCTGATCTTGTACTAAATCATTACCAAAAGAACAAGAACATGACTGACAGATTAGCTGCTATGCGTGAGGCTGTCCATCTTGATTTAGAGTGCAAGGAAACTATCTTAAAGCACTTTGAAAAAGAGTTTAGTCGTGATCCTATCGCTTTTGACAATTACTTTAGAGTTCAAGCAACTGTTCCATCACACAAGGCAATTGAAAATGTTAAAGCTTTATTGTCACACCCAAGTTATGATGGCAATAACCCAAATAGAGTAAGAGCTCTAGTAGGTGCTATGTCTTTATCAAATCCTGTAGCGCTACACGATATCTCAGGAGATGGTTATACTGTATTATGTAATGAGATTAAGAAGCTTAACAGTGTAAATCCTAGCGTAGCAGCAAGAATATTAACCCCACTTTTAAGTTATCGCAGATTTGATGATAATAGACAGGCTATGATTGAAAAAGCTTTAAAGGATTTAATGCAATTAAATGGCTTATCTCGCTCTTTATACGAGAAAGTAGATGCAGCTTTAAAGGCAGAATAATATGTTTGGATACAAGTACTATCGCTTTTCTCTTGCTTTAAGTAAAGATGACTTACTCTCAATTTATCAAGGTGTGATAAAAAAAGTGAGAGTAAGAACTGATAAAGGGTTAGTACTTGAACTTGATGCTAACCATCTTAAAAAATTTACCACCCAAGAGGGAATTTATGGAAATTTTGAGTTGGCAACCACTCAAGACAATAAGTTTGTAGAAATTAAAAAGATCTAGGCAGGTTTTAAATGCAATTTATTCCATATAGTCTATATCCAACCTTCATAAGACCATTTTTGTTTTTAGCTGATGCTGAAACTGCTCATGGCATCATTATGACTGGTGCTAAGCTTTGCTCTAAAAGACCTTTGCTAAGCCTCTTTAAACAAGAAGTTGCCTACAGACCAGTCACCGTAATGGGGCTAAACTTTAAAAATCCTGTAGGACTTGCAGCAGGTCTAGATAAAAATGGTGAAGCTATAGATTTCTTTGGAGCTTTAGGCTTTGGTCATATTGAGGTTGGTACTGTAACTCCAAAGCCTCAAGAAGGTAATCCTAAACCTCGTATGTTTAGAATCAAAAGCGCTCAAGGCATTATTAACAGAATGGGCTTTAACAATAAGGGCGTGGACTATTTAGTCAACAACCTTAAGAAAAGGAAATACCAAGGTATCTTAGGGGTAAGCATTGGTAAAAATGAAACCACCCCAATTGAAAATGCTTTAGATGACTATTTAATTTGCATGAGAAAAGTTTATGAATATGCAGACTACATTGCAGTAAACATCTCCTGTCCAAATACACCTGATCTTACTAAGCTACAGGCAAAAGAGCCTTTATTAAAGCTTATTAAACCTTTAAAAGAAGAGCAGGCAAAGCTTCAGGAGAAGTTCTCAAAATATGTACCATTAGTTGTAAAGATAAGTCCTGATTTATCTGACGATATGCTAAACACTATTTGTGAGATTTGCCTTGAGGTGAAAGTAGATGGTATTACCTGTACTAATACTACCACCAGAAGAGAGCCTATTCATGGCCTTGAGCATGCTAGCGAATGGGGCGGATTGTCAGGTGAACCATTAAGAGCATTAAGTAATCTTACTTTACAGAAAGTTAATGATAACTTAAAAGGTGCTATCCCAATTATTGGTGTAGGTGGTGTATCTAACATTATTAGTGCTAAAGAGAAACTAAATAATGGCGCAAGTTTGGTGCAATTGTACTCCTCATTAGTGTACAGAGGTCCTAATGTGGTGAAAGCCATCGTAGACAACCTTTAGATACAAAATTAGTAAAATTGTAAAAAAGAACACCTAGGTGTTCTTTTTTATTATGTAAAACAAATAGATAACTGAAAGTTAAAATATATTTTACATTCACAACTGTTATTAAAAAGCTAAAGGTTGACTTTAAAAGTGTGCTAAAAGTTCTAGTAATTACGCATCAATAAAATAATTTTCTAAAGAATGGCTAAAACAACGCTTTTTTGATTTTGGATATTTAAAAAAATCGTAAAAAGTTAAAACGTACATTAAAAAAGGCTGTCGACATGTAAAAACATCGACAGCCTTTCAATTTTAGGTTCTACTTTAGGAATGCTTATTTACTTAGAGGTTTTCTTTTTACCACCTCTCATGTT
>JAEWPL010000046.1 GCA_023460615.1 Pseudomonadota bacterium
GGACCTGGCGGTGGCCAATCTGGAAACCACCCTCTGCGGTACGGACAACGGCTATCCCTACCACGGCTACCCCAATTTCAACTGCCCCGACGAGATCGTCACCGGCCTGCGCACCGCGGGCTTTGACATGCTGCTCACCGCCAACAACCACAGCTACGACACCGGCATCGTGGGCTACAAGCGCACCATCGACACCGTCCGGGATGCTGGACTTGTGACCCTGGGCACCATGAAGAGCGCCGATGAACCCAAATACTCCATTCAGCAGATCAACGACATCAAAATCGGTATGCTCTGCTACACCTACGCCTACTCCGTCAATGACAAAGGCGCCCCCTCCCTCAACGGTATGCCCCACATCTCCGAAACCGGCATCTGCAACTTCTTCGTCCCGGACAACCTGGATGCTTTCTATACCGAAGTGGACGGCTACCTCCAGCAGATGGAGGCCGAAGGTGCCGAAGCCACCGTTATGTACATTCACTGGGGCAATGAGTACCAGACCTACGCCAGCGACCAGCAGAAGGAGATTTCCCAGAAGCTGTGCGATATGGGCATTGACGTCATCATCGGGGGCCACCCCCACGTGATTCAGCCCATTTCCCTGCTGCAGAGCACCGTGGACCCGGAGCACAAAACCGTGTGCCTGTACTCCATGGGCAACGCGGTTTCCAACCAGCGTCTGGGCAATATCGCCAGCATTTCCACCGCCCACACCGAGGATGGTGTCCTGTTCAGCGTGACCTTCTGCAAGTATTCCGACGGCACCGTGTACCTGCAGAGCGTGGACCTGATCCCCTGCTGGGTCAACCGCCACTCTGCCTATGGGCGAATGGAATACAACATTCTCCCCCTGGACCCCGCCACCCGGGAGCAGTGGCAGGAAAGCTACGCTCTGACGGATACCATGTTCGCCTCCGCGGAAAAATCCTATAACCGCACCATGGCCATTGTGGGCGACGGCCTCACTGCCTCCCAGGAGTATCTGGCCGCTGCCCAGGAGGCCCGGGAGCAGTATTATTACGACCTGGTCCACAATCCCGAAAACCTTCCCTCCACCGAAGCCATCCAAACCACCGAAGCCGCCTGATTCCCTCTGAGCGACAAATTGGTGTTTGTCGCTTCGCCTCCAAGTTTTCTGTCATTGCGAGACCAGTCCGCAGACTGGTCGTGGCAATCCCCCGGTTAGAGGTGAATGTTCGACGATTGCCCTACAGAGTAGGATAATGTGGCGATTTTGGTGGTAATCGTTACCTGGTTCCATGGGGCCGGGGGATTGCCACGGAAGTCCTGCGCACTGGCTCGCAATGACAGCGTTATTTCGACAAACACCAATTTGTCGTACAGCTTATGAAAGCAGCTAACAAAAACTCCTGATTGCCCCTAGAAGGAAGGAAACACAAATGGATACCATCTCCAACGCGCAAACCGTCATCAAACTGCTGTGGACCGGCGGCTGGGACTCCACCTACCGGCTGGTGGAGCTGTCCCGGATGGAGGTTACCGTCCGACCTATTTACTGTCTCGACCCGGAGCGGCCCAGCACATCGGTGGAGCAGCAGGCCATGGCAAAGATTCTGGATGCTCTGGAGAAGCGCCCGGAGACAAAGGCCCGGATTCTCCCCGTCCTCAGCATTGACATTGCCTCCATCCCGGAAAACCCGGAAATCACCCAGGCCTACCGCCTGCTTTCCCAGTCCGCCTCTCTGGGCGACCAGTACGACTGGCTGGCACGGCTTGCCCTGGAGCACCCGGGTCTGGAACTGGGCATCGAAAAGGCCAACCACGAAAAAACCGTGGGCTGCCGGGCCACCATCCTGAAAAACGGTGCGCTCATAGACGACGATGGGGTCATGGTGCTGGACCGGGAGCGCTCCACCCGGGAGTGCGCTCTGGTTATGGGCAATTTCCGTTTCCCCATCATCCGGATCACCGAGGATGAAATGGCCGAGAACATCCGCGCCTGGGGCTATGAGGACATTATGGCAATGATCTGGTTCTGCCATGAGCCCCTGCGCGGGGAGTGCTGCGGGATGTGCCGTCCCTGCCAGCAGAAGATGGAGGGCCACATGGAGCATCTGCTTCCACCCGCTGCCCGGCGCAGATACCGGATTTATAAGAAAACCGAAGCCCTGTTCGGTGAATTCCCCGCCAGAGTTCTGGCGAAGCTGATCTACAGACCGTTTCTGTAACCGAAAAATAGAAGGAGGATCCCCCAATGAATTTTCTGGAAGAGAGAATCGCCCGGGACGGCATTGTGAAGCCGGGCAATGTACTGAAGGTGGACAGCTTTCTGAACCATCAGATGGATATTACCCTGCTCAATGAGATCGGCCAGGAGTTCCACCGCCGCTTCGCGGACCGGCCCATCACCAAGGTGCTGACCATCGAGGCCTCGGGCATCGCCATTGCCTACCCGGTGGCGAACGCTTTCGGCGTTCCCCTGGTATTCGCCAAGAAGTCCAAGTCCATCAACATCGAGGGCGAAATGTATGTGGCGGAGGTGGAGTCCTTCACCCACAAGAACAAAAACCAGGTCATCGTGTCCAAGAAATTCCTGGGGCCCGAGGACCATGTGCTGATCATCGACGATTTTCTCGCCAACGGCTGCGCCCTCCAGGGCCTGATTTCCATTGCCGAGTCCGCCGGAGCCACCATTGAGGGCCTGGGCATCGCCGTGGAGAAGGGCTTCCAGATCGGAGGAAAAGTCATCCGGAACCTGGGCTATCGCCTGGAATCCCTGGCCATCGTGGATGCCATGAACCCCGAAACCGGCGAAATCACCTTCCGCCCCCAGAATTGATGGGCTTGGGAAGGAAAATGATTCTTTAGCTAATGAATTGACAATTAACAATGTGCTTATCGGCTTTAGTCAGCAAGCCGACAAATTGTTGTTTGTCGAATATATGCTGTCATTGCGAG
>JAEWPL010000047.1 GCA_023460615.1 Pseudomonadota bacterium
TGATGGAGTAATAAATCCAATAGAGATAAAGAAAACCTCAAATCCATCAAGTGCTCTTACTAAAGTTTTTTCTGTTTTAGATAAATCATCAACGCCAAGAGCAACAGGCGCCGTGATTTGCATGAAACCAAAATTAGATGCTATAGATAGACAAAATTACGTAGTGCCAATTTGGTGTGTATAAGCTAAAGTCTGCTTTTTACCCAAATTTTAGCTATTTGTGCACATAAGACCGATAAATTCTATACAAATTTCAGAAAGATAATGTAAAATAAGGCTATTAGTATTATTTTTTATAAGGAGTTTCTTGTGGAAACCCAAAACAACAATGAAGCTGCAAAAACAGAGAACGAAGTAGCTTCAAAAAATAGCGAAGTTAAAGCAGACAAGAATGTTCATTTAGAACATGTAAAAGAGACTTTAGAGCTTTTATATAAGACCTTTCCAAAAGCTTTTGTAAAAGACGGTGAAGTAAAACCATTAAAGATTGGTATCTTTGACGATTTAAAAGAGCGTATTGCTTCAGTTGAAGGTTTATCAATTACTAAAGTTCGCGCAGCTTTACGTATGTATACAGCACGCTTAAAGTATTTGTATAGCGTAAAAGAAGGTGTTGCAAGAATTGATCTTGATGGTAATGCAACTGAAGATCTAGTAAATGCTCAGCACGAAAGCTATGCAAAAGAGCGTATTGCAGAGATTAACTCAAAGCGTAAGCCTCAAAAGCCAAAGAATAACGCTGGCAAGAAAAACTTTGTAAAGAAGTCTTTTAATGGTAACAAGCCACAAACTAAGAAACCTTTCAAGATTGAAGGTGACAAAGCAAATGTTGAGGATTTAAAACAAGGTACAGAAGTATTAGTTTTAAGTTCAGAGCAACATTTTGTGCGTGGTGTAGTAGCTCAAGATGCTGCTAAGGATACTGTATATGTAACCTTAAAATCAGGTCTTACAGTAAATCTTCCATTACAAAGAGTATTGCTTCCTAAAAAAGCGAAATAGGCTTTAAAATTGAATAAGTTTATTAAAGTTACAATAGCTTGCGCTCTAGCAAGCTATTGTTTAACTTCTCAGGCTAAATTGAGCATACCAAGTGCTGATGCTATGCCAAATTTAGCCCCTGAGGACAGACACGAAGTTGCTTGCTCTAGAATTTACAACTACTTCACTAGAGCCCATTACAAAATCATTGATGTAGACGATAAGTTTGCATTGAATGTGTTAGATAGACTTATGTCTTTTCTTGATTACAACCATTCTTTGTATACTCAAGCTCAAGTTGATGATATCTACGCTCATACTAAGAGCATCATTAACGGTGTTAAGAAGTGCGAGCTTAACTATCCATATCAAGTCTACAATCAAAACATCAAGTTACGTTATCAAAAGTATTCTTTCTTACTAGAGAAGTTAAAGCAGGAAATCGATTTAAATAGCGACGATAAAATCGAAATCGATAGAACTAAATCTGCTTTTGCTAAGGATGAGACAGAGCTTAAGGATTTGTGGTATCGTGAACTTAAGAACGACTACCAAATTCAATTATTAAACGGCAAAACAAAAGAGAAAGCCTTAAAACGACTTGAAAATCGTTATATTGCTGGTATGAACCGTTTAGCTCAAATCTCTTCAGAGGATGTATTCTCTATATTTGAGAATGCTTTTGCAACTGCAATTGATCCTCACACTAATTACTTTGGTCCTGTAGAATCAGAAAACTTTAATGATGATATGAACTTATCATTAGAGGGTATTGGTGCAGTATTATCTCAAGAAGATGAGTACACTGTTATTCAATCTATTCTTCCAGGATCTCCTGCTGAGAAGACAAAAAAGTTAAAACCAAAAGATAAAATCATAGGTGTACGCCAAAAGGGTGGTGCTAATGAGGATATTATTGGTTGGAGACTTACTGAAGTTGTAAAAAAGATTAAAGGTAAGAAAGGAACCTCTGTTACCCTTGAAATTGAGCGTGATGAAGGTGCTAGTGCTAAGACCTTTAATGTAGAGATTGTCCGTGACAAGATTAGACTTCAAGATAAGGAAGCAAAATCAAAAGTTTATACTGCTTTTGATGGTAAAAAGATTGGTGTTATCACTATTTCTAGCTTCTATACTGATTTACATTTAAATGTAAAACGCGAGATCAATAAGCTTAAAGATCAGAATGTATCAGCAATTATTGTTGATCTGCGTAATAACGGCGGTGGTCTATTACCAGAGGCTGTTTATACTACAGGCTTATTTATTAAGAAAGGTCCTGTCGTACAAGTAAGAGATGTTAACGCAAATCAAGTACCTTATGACGATACAGATGAGTCTATCGATTACAAAGGTCCTTTAGTCGTGTTAATCAACCGTCTATCAGCTTCAAGCTCTGAGATTATGGCTGCAGCTTTGCAAGATTATGGTAGAGCTATCGTAGTAGGTGATACCTCCTACGGTAAAGGTACAGTACAACAGAGCAGACCTTTAACTCGCTTCTATGATTTAGATGTGGATTATGGTTCCATTCACTACACTATAGCTAAGTTCTACCGTATCAACGGTGGTTCAACACAGTTAAATGGTGTAACTCCAGATATTGAGTTACCAACTTTAATTGATGTAACAGAGCTTGGTGAGAGAACAGAGCCTAACGCTTTACGTTGGGATAAGATTTATCCAGCTGAATACAATGAATTACTAGATAATTCTCAGTTCGTATCAGTTTTAACTCACAATTATCAAGAACGTGTAAAAGATGATCCTGTATTCAATGTGATTAAATCTGAGCGTCAAAGATATTTTGAAGTTAAAAACTCAAAATACTTAACCTTAAACTTTGCTCAAAGAAAAGCTAAGTTTAATGAAGACGAAAAGCGTCAATTAGAGAATACTAATATTCGTCTAAAGGCTATGAACAAGCCTCCTGTAAAATCAGTAAAAGATTTACCTGACAATTTTGAGTTTGATGATCCAATCTTAAAAGCATGTGTTGATATTGCTGCAGACTATGCGAAGATGCTTAAAAATATCAACTACGAGATTGCCACCAACAATACTCCATTCTTACTTAAGTATCAGGTTAAGTAATGATTTGAAGCCTGGCAATGCCAGGCTTTTTTATAAAGGATAAAAAATATTATGGAAAAACGTACCTTTAAAGCTCAAAAGCGCACCGATTACAAAGCTCCTTTATTTACCGCCTCCCACATTGATTTAACCTTTGAATTAGATGACGAGAAAACTTTGGTTAAATCTGTTGTTAAATACAAGCGTTTAACCGACGATTTAAAAGCTCCTTTAGTTTTAGATGGTGAAGACTTAGTTTTAAACTCTGTTAAAGTTGATGGATTGTCTTGCAAGTACAAGGTTAACAAAGACAAGCTTGAGATTGCTAATGTACCTAATGAGTTTGTAGTAGAGATTGAAAACACTATCAATCCTACAGCTAATACTTCTTTAATGGGTTTATACCGTTCTAACGGAGCTTTTTGTACTCAATGTGAGCCACAAGGTTTCCGTCGTATTACCTACTTTTTAGACCGCTCAGATGTTTTAGCAACCTATAGAGTAACTATCTATGGTCCAACCTATGGTTGTGGCGTATTACTTTCAAACGGTAATTTAATAGAGCAAGGTACACAAAAGGGACGTGAGTATGCAATTTGGGAAGATCCTTTCCCAAAGCCAAGTTACCTTTTTGCACTAGTAGCTGGTACCTTTGATATTGTAACTGATACCTTTACCACTAAGTCAGGCCGTAAAGTAGATTTGCAATTATATGTTGATAGAGGCTCTCACGATAGAGGCTTATTTGCTATGCAATCTATTAAAGACTCTATGAAGTGGGATGAGGACAGATGGGATCTTGAATATGATCTTGATAACTTCAAAGTTGTAGCTGTAGATTTCTTTAACTTTGGAGCTATGGAGAATAAGAGTTTAAATGTCTTTAACTCTATTTATGTCATGGTTGATCCTCAGACTGCTACAGATACAGCATTCTACAATGTTCAAAGCGTAATTGGACATGAGTACTTCCACAACTACACTGGTGACAGAGTAACTTTACGTGACTGGTTCCAATTGTCCTTAAAAGAGAGCTTAACCGTATTCCGTGATCAAGAGTTTAGCTCTGATGTAGCTAATCGCGCTTTAACAAGACTTCATGCCATTAAAGTAATTCGTGGTCCTCAATTTGCAGAGGATGCTTCCCCAATGGCTCACCCTGTGCGCCCTGAGGAAGTAATGGAGATGAACAATTTCTACACCGTAACTATCTATGATAAAGGTGCAGAAGTCATCCGTATGATCCATACTTTAATTGGTGAGCAAAAGTTTAAGGCTGCCTTAAAGTACTACTTAACTAAATATGACGGTCAAGCGGTTACTATTGAGGACTTCTTAGTATGTATGGAAGAGGTAGGTCAAATTGATCTTACTCAATTTAGACGCTGGTACACTCAGGCAGGTACTCCAACTGTAACTGCAGCTTGGGACTATGACGATAGTGAAAAGCAATTAGTTCTAACACTATCACAAAGTACAAAGCCTACCAAAGATCAGAAGGTTAAAGAGCCATTCTATATGCCAATTAGAGTAAGCTTCTTAGATCCTGACGGTCATGATGTACGACCAAATCAATTACCACAAAATGGTGTGTTGATATTAGATAAAGAAAAGTGTGAGTATCGCTTTAACCTAGATAAAGGCACTTTGCCTGTAATCCTACGTGATTTTAGTGCTCCAGTTAAATTACAAGCACCATACACTTTAAAAGACTATCAGCACATGTTGTCTTACTGTGATGATGCCTTTATTAAGGTAGACAGTGCTGTAGCAATTCAGAATCAATATGTACATGACAACTTAGCTTTAGCAAAAGTTGATGGTATACTAC
>JAEWPL010000048.1 GCA_023460615.1 Pseudomonadota bacterium
GGTTAAGTTATCTAAAGAAGGTAGTGCAATATTGTCCTTAATGCTTTGATTCATCACTGCAGATTCGTTATCTCTGTCTTTTGAAGTGTAAGCAATAGAATTTTTAATAGCAGTTGGAATGTCATTAATATGAGTTCCATTAGCTAAAACCACCTCACCCTCTCTATCAAAGCTTGCACCAAAGATTGCTTTACCAATCTCGTGCATGCCAGATTCTGATAGACCACCAAAGCCTAAAATCTCACCTTTGTGAAGATCAAAAGATACATCGTGAATTAGTTTAGGTACGGTAACATTTTTAACTGATAAAACTACTTCATCAGAAATTGGAGTGCCGTAATCATTACGGTAGTAATCACCAGTAACCTCACGACCTACCATTAACTTTTTAAGATCGTCTTCTGTAACATCCTTACTTTGTACAGTGTCGATGTAGTCACCATCTCTTAAAACAGTAATGGTGTCTGCTTTATCAAGAATTTCAGGTAAATCGTGAGAAATAAAGATCACAGTGTTACCTTCTTCTTTAATTCTCTTCATGTGCTTGTAAAGCTCTTCACGACCTTCTTGTGATAAAGCGGTAGTAGTTTCGTCGATAACTACAATCTTTGGTTTGAAGTAAGTAGCTTTAACAATTTCGATTAGCTTTCTGTCCTCGAAGTTGTACTCATCAACTAAGACATTAGCTTTGATATGGTCAAAACCATATTCTTTTAGTAAACGGTTAGCTTCATCATTCATGCGTTTAGTATTTCTAAAGCCGCAAGTGATAAATCTCTCTTCATGACCTAAGAAGATATTCTCTGCAACAGATAGACCTGATAGAGTACCTAACTCTTGTACAATAATTGAAATACCGTGGTTATTAGCATCTACTTGGTTTTTAGCATGGATGTTCTCACCATCTAATGTAAAGGTTCCAGACTCTAATTGGTAAATTCCTGTTAGCATGTTGGTTAAGGTAGATTTACCAGAGCCATTCTCACCAATTAAGGCATGTACTGAGCCTTTTTTGATATCAAAGGAAACATTGTTTAAGGCACGGTTGATACCAAAGTGTTTGGTGATATTTCTTACTTGTAATCTGATTTCGCTCATAGTTATCTCCTCCTACTTAACAATCTCACCTTTAGCTACTTTTGTAGTTAAAGTAATGATGACTAGGAGAGCTAAACCTGTAATTACGTCTTGAATAGCGGTTGGAGCGCCTAGTGAGATAAAGCCAAAGAAAATAATGTTTACGATAAACTCACCTAAGATAATAGCTTGTAGTGGAATACCATACTTCATGAATGCCAAACCGAAGAAGCAACCCATGGTTGGAATGAAGTTTCTAGTCATTGAAGACATACCAGTTACAGCTACCATTGAGGAACCATAGCTGATGGTTAGGACTGCCATAGCGCCAAAGAAGGCACCTGATAGGATGAAAGCTAGTACCTTAAATTTATCAACATTGATACCCATGTTTTTAGCTACAAATTCATCTGAACCAATTGCATAGGTGTAAGTACCAAACTTGGTGTAATTTAAAACTAGGTAAGCAATGATGAAGGTAATAAATGCAAGAATTAAGTTACCAGGCATTGAACCGAATGCACGTAAAGTAGAAGGTAGAGTTTGCTCTACGCCACCAGCCATGTAGTTAGCAACAGATTCGTAAATAAGAGCTAAACCTGCAGTAACGATCATGGATGGAATTCTTAACTTTACGTAGAAGAATCCGTTGCAAAGTCCTACTAATGCACCAGTTGCAATAGCTCCGAAAATTAAACCGAAATAACCTAAATCAAAGTTTACAGCAAGTTGGCAGCCAATGATGGAGGATAGGATGATGTTTGCACCGATTGAGAAATCGAACAGCCCCATATCCATCACAAAGTAGAAACCAATTGCACCAACTGTTGCGATTAAACTTGCTTGGAAGTAACTTAGAAGGTTACTGTAAGATCCGAAGTTATCTGGAGTTAAAACTTTAAAGATTAACCAAGATAAAAATACTAGTGAAATTAGCACTATATAGCCTTTTGTCGCACTAGAGAGATTCTTTATTCCTTCCATAACAGCTCCCTAAATTTGATGTTTGTTGGGGATGATATTAAGTAAAAATTACTTACCTTTATCTATCTTTAGCATAGAGTAAGAAATATAAATTAGTAACGCAAACGTTTACGTTTTATTACGTAACGCACATTTTTATTGATCGTTTTACCGAGAAATTAAAACTAGATCACAAAAATTTTTGAAAAAATTTATTTGTAATATAAGCAGGTTATGCGAAATTTCAATTTTTAGGAGCCAATGAATACAACTTTGTGTCTACTTTTAAATAGTGTGACATATTCAAAATTTATCTAATTTTCATTTTTTATAGAAGAAACAAAAATATAATATATAACTATTTGATAAATAGAGATAAAAAAATACAGTAAATTTTCATTTGAAAATAAATTTTTAAAATTGTGATCGGCGCATACGTTTACGGACAAAAAGTAACTATTATTAGAAGAGAATTAAATCCGTTAAATTTAGTTCTTTGCTACGACAATTACATAAGGAAGTTTTTATGAGATTTACTTTTAAAAAATTTGCAAAGGCTATCGCATCTACTGCTTTAGCTGCTTCTATTGCAACCTGTAGCACTAGTGCTCAAGCTATTGAGAACAGCGATATTAAGATTGGTGTTTCTATTTGGTCTTCAACTGACGTTTTAGGTTCATATTGTAAGAAGATCCTAGATGAAGCTGCAGATGCACTTGGTGTACAAGTTCAGTATGTGGATCAGGCTCACGTATCAGAGAAGGTAACTGCATCTGTTGAGCAGTTAGTTGCATCAGGCTGTCAAGGTATCATTATCTGTAACTCCTCAGATACAGAGATGACCTCTGCAATTAAGACAGCTAATAATAACAAAGTATATTTAGCTCAATTCTTCCGTATTATTTCTAAAGAAGCAAATCCTGGAATTTATAGAATGGCAACCAAGTCTCCATACTACATTGGTGCTGTTCATGAGGATGAGCCAGCTAATGGTAAGCGCTTAGTAAACATCCTATTAGACAAAGGTTGCAGAAACATTGGTCTAATCGGTTGGGAGCAAGGTGACGCTACTTGGCTTGGCAGATGGGAAGGCTATAGAGCAGGTGTTGAGCAGTGGAACAAAGATCATCCAGATGATCAAGCTAAGTTAACTGAGCCTCAATACGCTGGAACTTCTTCAGAAGGTGGTTCAAAAGCAGCTGAAGCTTTAATGGCTGCAAATCCTAAACTAGATGCTTTAATTCCTGCTGGTGGTGGCGGTGATCCTTTATTAGGCGCTGTAGCTGCTGTTGAGCGTGCTGGCAAGACTGGTGCTATCAAGATCGTTTCAACAGACTTCTTACCAGACTTAGGTGAGAGATTAGTAAACGGCTCAATGGCTGGTCAATCAGGTGGTCACTACTGCGATCCTCTAATTGCTTTCATGGCTGTATACAATGCTATTAAGGGCAACTATAAGGACTTTGCTGGAAAGTTTGAGGACATTACTTTCCCATACCTATTCGTATCATCACCTGAGGATTACCAAGGTTATGAGAAGTACTTCGTAGAGCAACTTCCATTTACTAAGGCAGAGTTAGTTGATTTATCTAATAAAGATCTTGCAGGTCTAAAAGAAGCTGCAGCAAAGATCTCTATTGAAGACGCAGCAGCTCGTGCAGCAGCTCGCGGTGAATAACCACACAAAATTAGATTAAGATAATCGTAACAATCCGATCCACCAACAGTTAAAGCTCTTGGTGGATTTTTTTAACAATCTAACTTGTTAATTTACCAAAAAATAACAATTCTCCATAAATCAATTAACACATCGTTTTTATATTGAACTCATCAGAAAACATTAACATTTTGAGGTCAATATGAAATCTTCAATTAAAGTATTAAGCTTAGCCTTAGCTACACTAGTAGCAGCAAACACTGCTACTGCGGCAGACGATATTTATAACCGTGCGGCTGTTGGTGATATTACAGTTCAAGGCGGTGCATCACGTATTCATGGTGATATGTACAAGATGTACGAATCACAATTAAAGATTGCAACCAAGCAAAAAGCAAAGAATGTAATTCTTTTAATCGGTGACGGTATGGGTGACAGTGAAATCACTGCAGCACGTAACTTTGCTCACGGTGCAGGCGGTGCTTTTAAAGGCTTAGATGCACTTCCATTCTCAGGTCAATACACTCACTACTCTTTAGATAAAAAGACTCACTTACCAGATTACGTAACAGATTCAGCTGCATCTGCTACTGCATGGGCAACTGGTGTAAAGTCTTACAACGGCGCTATTTCAGTTGATGTAAATGGAAAGCCTTTCCCTAATCTAATCGAAATCGCAAAGAAGAATGGCTTAGCAACAGGTGACGTTTCTACAGCTGAAATCCAGGATGCTACCCCTGCTGTTCAAGTTGCTCACGTAACTCACCGTAAGTGCTATGGTCCTAAGGCAACAGCTGAAAAGTGCCCAGATGGTACCTTAGAGAAGGGTGGTTTAGGTTCTATTTCAGAGCAGATCATTAAGACTCGTGCAGACGTTGTATTAGGCGGTGGCATGAAATCTTTCAAAGAGCTTGCAACTTTTGGTAAGTACAAGGATAAGTCATTATTAGATCAAGCTAAAGCTGAAGGCTTTACTATCGTAACAGATGCATCAAGCTTAGATGCTGTAAAGAGCGCTGATCAAAAGGCTCCTCTATTAGGTTTATTTGCTGAAGGCAATATGCCTGTTCGTCTAAAAGGACCACAAGCTTCTTTCCACGGTAACTTAGATCTACCTCCAGTTAAGTGCGAAGTTAACGCTGACAGAAACGCTAGTGTGCCAACTCTTGCTGCTATGACTAAGAAAGCTATCGACTTATTAAAGGTTAACAAGAAAGGCTTCTTCCTACAGGTTGAAGGAGCTTCTATCGATAAACAGGCTCACGCAAACAACCCTTGTGGTCAGTTCGGTGAAACTATGGACTTAGATGAGGCTGTTCAAGTAGCTTTAGACTTTGCAAAGAAGGATGGCAATACTTTAGTTATCGTAACTGCTGATCATGCTCACGCAACTCAAATCGTTTATCCAAAGGCTGTTGCTCCTGGTTACACCTTAGCTGTTATGACTGCTGATGGTGCTCCTATGTCAATTTCATATGGTAACTCTGAGGATGTTAACGATTCAGGTCATACTGGTGCTCAATTAAGAATTGCAGCTTACGGTCCTGGTGCAATCAACGTAATGGGCTTAACTGATCAAACCGATTTATTTAAGACAATTTACAATGTACTTGGTTTGAAGAAGTAATTTAGTAGTTCTGCTTTAAAGGGAGGCTTAGGCCTCCTTTCTTTTTGACAAACTAATGAGCGCAATTGCATGTAAGCAATATCCTCTAAAATTAAACACACACTACATAATAAAAAAATATAAACTCTCGCCAAAGCCCATAAAATAGGGTGTTGTGATGGTTTTTGATACCTTGCAACTCCAAAACAATTCTTATGATTAACTATGAAGATTGCTGACATTTAGAGCTGATTTTCCTATTTAACTTAATTCCCATACTACATAAGAAAAAAAATATAAACTCTCGCAAAGCCCATAAAATAGGGCGTTGTGATGGTTTTTGATACCTTGCAACTCCAAAACAATTCTTATGATTAACTATGAAGATTGCTGACATTTAGAGTTGATTTTTCTATTTACATAATTCCCACACTACATAAGAAAAAAATATAAACTATCGCTAAAGCCCATAAAATAAGGTGTTGTAATGGTTTTTGATGCCTTGAAACTGCAAAACAAATCTAAAGGATAAAATAAGAAGAGATCTTTCTTGTTTGAGCTGAAATAGCAAGCTTACCTTAATTCCCACACTACATAAGAAAAAAATATAAACTCTCGCCAAAGCCTATAAAATAAGGTGTTGTGATGTTTTTTGATACCTTGTATCTCCAAAACATTCTTATGATTAACAATGAAGATTGCTGACATATAGAGCTGATTTTCCTATTTTCTTAATTCCCGCACTACATAAGAAAAAAATGTAAACTCACGATAAAGCTCATAAAATAAGGCGTT
>JAEWPL010000049.1 GCA_023460615.1 Pseudomonadota bacterium
GTTTTATGATAAGAAACTTCCAAAAGACATAGTTTGTCAAAAAGACTTTGATAAGTTCTATCGTGAAAAGATTAAGCAAGATAAAGACTACTTTAACTTTAGTTTAGATTTAGTGGTCAAAGATGGATTTAACTCCATTACAGAGACAGATTTCCCAGAGTTTTGGTATGACGGTAAGTTTAAATTTAAACTAAGTTATATTTTTGATCCAAGTGACAAAAATGACGGCGTGACCGTGCATATTCCTCTTGCTGTTCTTAACAAAGTAAACTCAAAAGCTTTTATGTATCAGATTAAAGGCTTGCGTTTAGAGCTTTTAACTAACGTAATTAAGTCTCTACCAAAAAGACTTAGAAAAAATCTCATCCCAGCTCCAAATTATGCTAAAGCGCTAGAGGAGTCTTTAGGAAATGACTTTAGTCTTGATTTATATCAAGCCTGCGCTAAAGAGCTTACAAGAATGGGCGGACAACAGGTTTTAGAATCAGACTTTGATAAGACTTTAATTGATAAGCATCTTTTAATGAATTTCTCAGTTGAAGATGAAAACGGTAAAGTCATTAAAACTTCAAGAAATTTTGAAGCACTAGTTGCCTCCTTGCAAAATGAGGTGAAAGAGGTTTTAACTAAGGTTGTAAAGACTCATAAAGTACAAGCACCAACTAGTAATTGGACCTTTGGAACCATTAAATTAGAGCAAAAGACACAGCATGCAAGTTTAGAGGTAACTGCATATCCTGCGCTTACCGATAAAGGCAATGGTGTTACTTTAGAGTTATATGACAATCCTTATGTACAAGCTCAAAAAATGTGGCAAGGTCAAAGAAAGCTTATTGCACTTTCAATTAAAGATCCTACCTCTTATTTAGAGCAACATTTGCCAAATAAGTCTAAGCTTGCCATGTATTATCAGCCTTTAGGTAGTGTAAAAGATTTAATCAATGATTTAATGCTTGGGGCTATTGATGTGTTAATGCACGAGTATAAGGCTCCTGTATACGATGAAGCTTCCTTTAATGAGTTAGTCTTTAAGATAAAAGGCAGATTAAATGATACTGCTTTAGCTTTATGCAAAATCGTTGATCAAATTCTCTTTAAGGCTCATGAGATTAAAAAGCTTTTAAAAGGCCAATTAAACTTAGCTGTTGCATATACCTATAAAGATGCAGCAAGCTGTCTTGATAAGCTAGTCTACAAAGGTTTTATCAGCTCTACCTCATATGAGCACTTATCAAATATTCCTCGTTATTTAGATGCTTTAATCTATCGTCTAGATAAAGTACACCGCGATGTAAATCGTGATCTTCTCTATACTAGAAAATTAGAGGAGTTAAATCAGTTATATAAAACTACTTTAAATCGCTATGCTCATTATTCAGTACCCGATCCTCTATTAGAGGTTAAGTGGTTACTTGAAGAGCTTAAAGTAAGTTATTTTGCGCAACAACTAGGTTGTAAGATCTCCGTGTCTGACAAGCGCATTAAAAACGAGATTGATAAAATCCTAAAAGAGTATCCTGAGCATAACTAAATAATCAAGAAACAGTTGTGGTAGTAATGTTGCATTATTACCACAAGATAATTACAAAATAATCAGACAACATACGTAAGGAAGTTTATATGAACGTAAAAGCAAGTTTAAAATTGACCTTGCTTGCTGTAAGCTCTGTCCTCCAACTTGCAGCCTGCTCTTCAAGTAATGGTATAGATGAGATCACTGTAGATTCTGTTTCTTTGCGTTGGAATAATTATTTTAGAGCTTACAACAATACTACAGGCGTAGTTGATCCTTTAGCTGATCTTAGAATTTATCAAGTGATGGTAGAATCTTTCCAAAATGGAGACGATACTATCAATTACAATGTAGGTTATGGTCCATCAGATCACAAAGGAGATTTGCAAGGCATCATTAACGCCATTCCTTATATCAAATCTTTAGGTATGAATGCTATTTGGCTTACACCTATCTTTGAAAGTGCCCCTGAAAATGACAAAAATCCAACTATGCTAGATGCTACAGGCTACTACACTCGCGATTATTACAAGGTAGATAGACGGTTTGGAGATGAGACAAAACTTAAACAGTTAGTTGATACGGCTCATGCAAATGGTTTGTACGTATTCTTAGATGGTGTCTTTGGTCATTTTAGAACTGATATTAACAATACCTCACCTAAAGGTAATAAGCTTACTATCACTCAAAAATGTTTAGGTAGTAATTTAATGCCATATACACCGCCAGAGCATACCTCCTGTGCCGATTTTGACGATCAAGGTCAGAGTCTTGAGTATATTAAAGAGGTAGCGTCTTACTATGTAGAAAACTATAAAATCGATGGTTGGAGGTTAGATCAAGCTTATCAAGTACCACTTAAAGATCTGCATGAGCTTAAAACAACTGTAGAAGATGCAAGCTCTAAAGTCACTTATACTAACTCTAAAGGAGAGACTGTTCATCCTTTAGCTTATATGGTAGCTGAGATTTGGTCTTCAAATCCTGTGATTGCAAAGACTGCCTATGGTTATAAAAAGGATGAAGGCTTAGATTCTGCCTTTGATTTTGGTATGCGATATTCTTTAGTGCAAGCTTTAGCAACTGAGGAGTGGATGAAGTCAGATCATTCAGGATACCGTTTAGCTGAAGGTCTTGCCTATAATGAGAATAATCTACCTCGTCATGCGCTACCAAATTTAATGGTAACTAATCACGATTTATTGCGCTTTGGAGATCTTATCCAAAGAGCAGGCCTTCAAGATACCTACAATGAGCGCGTGATTTTAGCTCTATCTTATCTTGCAATTGTACACTCAGGACCTATCACTAACTACTATGGTGAAGAAATAGGACAGGAAGTTCCAAACTACGCTAAACGTGTGGAGACGATGGGATTTAGAGACGATCACGTCGCTCGTGACAACGGAAAAATTAAAGACTTTACTCCTCAAGAGGAGAAATTTAAAAAACTGTTTACTTTCCTTATGAATCTAAGAGCAACACACGGCTCCTTATCAAATGGTAGGCTAGATCTTTTAAAGGTAAATCGCGACCTATTCTCCATTCGTAAATCTTTTAAAGGGGATGACGATTTCTTTTACTTTATGAATTTGTCTAAAAATACCTTAAAAATAACTTTAACTAAGGACATAGCTAATAATGCTAAATCCTTAACAAAGCTTTGTGTAGAAGGTAATGCTGAAGTTAAAAAAGATGAGAAAGGTAACTTTGAGTTTACGGTAGCTCCATTAAGTTTTGCTCTGTTGCAAACAGGGGATCATCTATAGTAAAAATGACAGCTACTTTTTAGGTAGCTGTGTTTATGCA
>JAEWPL010000050.1 GCA_023460615.1 Pseudomonadota bacterium
TATCAACAGCATCAGTTGCAAACACAACTGACTCACCACGTAAAACTACATCAATTCCACGCTCTTTAGCGATTCTATCGATTGCAGTTTGAACTAACTTACCCAAAGTAACTTCAAACTCACGCTCTTTCTTTTGTTGATCTTCTTGTAAAGCTTGTGCCTTTAGATCAAAGTCTGACTTTAAAGCTGCTAACTGACGTTGGATTTTAGTAACTTCTTCACCCTTAGCAGTTTGTAATTGAGACTCTAACTTTTGACCTTTCTCTTGAATACTCTTTAATTCCTGAGAACGAGGACCAAATTGAGTTTTCATCTCCTCTGTGGCTGCTTTTGCTTGAGGAAGTTCAGACATAATGTATCTTAAATTGATAACTGCAATGCTTACACCTGAAGCTTTAGGTGCAGTTGCTTCTTTTTTAGGAGCGTCTACCTTAGCATCATCTGCTAGAGCTTGATATGAAACCAATGTCATTGATAATGCGGTTGCTAGAGCTAACTTTTTAAACATTCTTATACTCCTCAATAATTAGAATGAACTTCCTAAATTGAAATTAAATTGTTCTGTGTCATCTTTGTCATACTTCTTGATGGCTTTTGCTAAGTTAAAGGAAATAGGACCCATTGGGGACATCCAAGTAACAGAAATACCAACTGAAGTACGATACTCACTAGGACTTGAATAATCAACTGAATATTTATCAGAATTTGTATCCCATAACGCACCAGCATCAAAGAATACGGATGTTCTCACACTATTTTTATAAGCTTCTGGTAATAGTGGGGTTGGTACGATAAATTCGGCAGTTGCTGTCCAGAAAGCATTACCACCAACTGAGTTACCTGACTCATAGTAAGATTTACCATCAGCATTTAGATATAAAGCACGAGGACCGATAGAATTTCTCTTAAAGCCACGTAGCCACTCAGAACCACCTAGTGAGAAGTTATCAAAGAATGGTAATACTTCTTCAATGCCATTCTTCTTTTTATAACCATCACCATAACCGATACGACCACGCACTGCAAACACATACTCGTGATAAGTATCTACAGGGAAGTAGTGGAAGGTTTCTGCAATTGCCTTATAGTAATGAGCATCTGAATTTGGGGTAGTTGCAGTAATACCAAAGTTCTGTTTGCTACCTTCAGTTGGGAACACACCTTTATCTAAAGTGTTGTGAGATAAATCTACACCAACTTTGTACTCGGTTAAGTTTACTGTACGAGTATTTACATCGCCATACATTGAGAAGAAGTAGTCTGCTTGTTGGAAGCGGGTACCATTATTCTTAATCTTATTCTTCTCGTAACCTAAGGAGTAATTTACAAACCAAGATTCACTCAATGGATAGCCTAAAGATAAGGATAAACCGTAAGAATCATTTGAGTAATCTACTACATCCTCATCATCGTCACCGTCATACTTATCTAAATAAATACGACCACCTAAGCTTACTCTATCTACGGTAAAGTAAGGATCAGACAAACCTAATTCCATGTGCTTACGATAATCATTTTCGTAAGAAGAAATATTTGCCCTCTTACCCCAACCAAATAGGTTGTTTTGTGAAATACCAGCTTGAAGAGTTAAACCAGAATCAGTACCAAAACCGATACCACCAGTAATAGAGCCTGTAGGTCGCTCTTTAACCTTGGTTCTTACATTCACTGTATCGTCTGTAGCACCTGCATTTTCTGTGGTTATATCTACAGTCTCAAAGTAACCAGTACGGTTTAATCTTGCTTTAGAAACTTCAACAGCTTCTGAGGATAACCAAGAGCCATCCATCTGACGTAGTTCACGACGAATTACAGTATCATCAGTAGTATCATTACCGTCAATGAATACTTGTGAAACGTGGATTCTTTTACCTGGAATTACGTTGAAGTTAATAGTTACAGTCTTGTTAGCATCATCATAGGTTGGGAATGCTCTAACCTCAGAGTTTGCATAACCATATTTACCTAAAACGCTAGCTAAAATCTTTTCATTTTCTGTAATACGACGCTGATTATAAATTTCACCATCTTCTAAACTAATAGCTTGCTTTAACTCAGCACCATACTTTAAGGTATCACCACGTAAAGAGGTTCCCTTAATGGTGTATTGTTCACCTTCTGTAATAGCAATGGTTAAGTAAATTGACTTTTTATCAGGAGTTACTTCAACAGAGGTGGAATCTACCTTGAAGTTTACATAACCTCTGTCCATGTAGAAGCTCTTTAAAGATTCCAAATCAGCACGGAATTTTTGACCGTTGTATCTTGTACTACCTAAGAAGTTCCACCATGGAAGATCATCACGAAGCTCCATGTGAGCTAATAACACATCCTCATCAAAAGACTTATTACCCACAATATTGATTTGGGCAATCTCAGCAGCCTTACCTTCGATAATTTCAATCTTAACGTCGGCACGGTTTCTAGGTAAATTGGTAATAACAGCTTTTACTTTAGCTTGATACATACCAGAGGAGTGGTAGAAATCCTCTAAGGATTTTTCAATTTGATTTAACTTTTGAGGATTTAGAGGATCACCGGCACTAACACCTTGTTGATCTAAGATCTTCTTTAAATCTTCTTCTTTGATGTTGGTGTTACCAGAAAACTCAATATTACCAATGGTTGGTTTCTCTTTTACAGTAACAATAAACTTTTGACCATCACGAGAAAGCTTAACCTCATCAAAATCACCTGTAGCATATAATTGTCTCATTGACAAAGCTACATTCTCTTTAGTTAATAAATCGCCTTCTTTTACAGGTAAAGCTAATAAAACAGCGCCCTTAGAAACTCTGTTTAATCCACGAATTTGGATTTCAGAAATTGTAACATCAGAGCTTTGAGCAAAAGTCTGTGCTGGTAGCGCTAAAGCCATGCTTACAGCTAAGCTTAAACTAGCTAATCTCAAAGTTTTTAATTTATTCATTTTTATTAAACCGTATATATTCAGTAAAAATCTACTGCCATTCTAATATAGAATAGTAAATTTAGTTCATTAAACCTAGAATATCGTTAAACACCGCAAAAAACATTAGGGTAAATAACAAACCTGCACCTATTGAAGTTAAAGCTAACTGAACCTTTTTAGTAGGCTCTTTTCTAGCAATAGCTTCATACAATAAAAATAATAATTGACCACCATCTAACACAGGTATTGGTAATAAATTAAGAATACCTAAGTTTACACTAATAGCAGCTAAAAAACCTAAAAATACAATTATGCCAAAACTTGCACTTTCTTGAGCACCTTTAGCAATTGC
>JAEWPL010000051.1 GCA_023460615.1 Pseudomonadota bacterium
CAAGATAGGTGTTACGTACTCGTACAAAAAAGTCCATTTTAGACTGTTCAAATCTATCTAGTTCACCACGAGCTTTTGCTCTTTGCATGCCTTTTATAGGATCGATATCTAAAAGAATCGTAAGATTAGGCTTAAAATCTCCTAATACCACTTTACTAATGGCTTTAATCTCACCAAGATCCATACCACGACCACCACCTTGATAGGCTACTGTAGATAGATCGTGACGGTCACAAATGACATCCACACCTTGCTCTATTGCAGGCTTAATCACGGTGTTAACAAGTTGAGCACGAGCTGCATACATAAGTAATAGCTCTGTAGTATCGCACATAGCATCATCTTTGCGAGGAGTCTTTAATAAGTTTCTAATCTCCTCAGCAATAGGAGTACCACCAGGTTCACGAACCTTGATATAACGACGATTATGTTGTTGTAAATACTGCTCAATAGTTTTTAGCTGTGTAGATTTACCAGAGCCTTCTGTACCCTCAAGGGTAATAAAAACACCTTTAGACATATGCTTTACTTAACTTAAAAAAAATAGTGAACACGCCATTATAGCATAATGGCTTGCGTGTAATTAAGGATCAACTGTTATGGAAATGACGTCTTCGTCATTTTCCGTTACTATCGCAGTATCGATGTCAGCTTCTGTAATGTTGTTATTGTCTGCCTTGTTAGCCTCAATAGCTTTAGCTTGCGCATTATTATTAGCTTGAGTGGAAGCCTTAGTATCTTTAGCCTCTTGATTTGCTATCTTTTGTTGAGCTAAATACTGTTTAACAGTCTTTCTGTATTCTTTAACTGCTTTATTGTGCTCTTGTAGGCTATTAGTAAATACATGACCGTCTTTTGGGGAATAGCTTTTTGCCACAAAATACAAAGCTTTGCTCTTTTCTGGGCTTAAAGCTGCCTCAATTGAAGGTTTGCTTGGCATACAAATAGGACTTGGTGGCAGGCCAGCTCTAGTGTAGGTGTTATAGGCATGATCTGTTTTTAGATGGCGCAGGGTAAGTTTTCCGACAAAAACTTTATTGATGCCATACATGACAGTAGGATCTGTTTGCAAGCGCATTTTTAATCTTAAACGATTTAAAAAGACGGCACTTACTAATTTACGCTCACTGTCTAAACAAGTCTCTTTTTCAATTAAAGAAGCTAAGATTAAAGCTTGATAAGGGGTTTTAATCTCCTCATTTTTTTCTCTTTTATCCCAAACTTGCTTTAAGTATTGCAACTGCTTTATAAGACCTACTTTAAACATTTTAAAGTAAGGCTCTTTCTCGTACATTGGATAGGTTGCAGGAGCTATAAAACCTTCTAAGTTTTCATATGGTCCATCTATAAAGGAAAGTAAGTCTTGATGGTCTTTTAAAGCCTCACTCATAAGTTTTTTAGGAGTTGAAATTAACAAAGAAAACTTATCATCCTTTAAAGATCTTTTACTAATGCTATTTAAAACACGCATTAGGTTAGTGCCTTCTGCAATAGTAAAGGTTGGATATTTTTTAATGACTACATTACCTTGCACCATATCGTGCAAGAGTTCTAATAGAGTCTTTTTACCCCCCACAAAATAATCACCTTTTTGAATGGCGGTAAATTGAGGATTTAATTTAAAGTAAATTTTATAAATATATTTAGCTGCAAGATTAGGTGCAAAATCGTCAATTACTGTAGCTTGGGTAAAACCTGATTTAACTGAATAGATTTGACTTTTATAAGTTATAGGCTCTGTTTTAAGGTCGACAATTGTATAAGCAGTATAGCTTGCTAAAGCTACCACAAAGGCAAAGGCGAAGCTACAAAGTATAAGGATTACTTTAGATTTTTTACTTATCATAGGAAACTTATTAAGCTTTTGTTCACCTTATTATAAGACAAAAACACTAAGCTTACACTTAACTTTAAGAACTTAACTTAGAGGCCAAGATCTTGGTGGCTCTTGCTCCTCGACCTCGATGTAAGGAGTGTTCTTTGCATCTTCTTCTTGACGGTGTTTATCAAGATCTTCATTTAGATGGCGAAATAAAGTCCAAAAGTCATGACCACTTTCAATAGTGTTAGCGCTACCGATTAGGCATTTTTGTCTTACAGAATAATTTTGTACATATAATGGTGCATTTATTTTATCCTGAATATCAAAACAGATACGCTCAACATCAATAACAGTTTGAATGTTTTTCAAGAAAATTAGAATTTCATCACCGATACGGCAGACTCTATCGTTATAACCGATAACAGATTCAATCCTCTTAGTAATGTTAAGTAAAATATCATCACCGGTCTTATAACCAAAGGTATTATTAACTTGCTTAAAGTGCACTAGCTCCACACAAACTAAGGCGTGCTCTTGGTAATTCTTAAGCTCACTTTGCACCAATTGAATAAAGGATTCATGATTTAGAGCATTAGTTAAATAATCTACTAATTTAGCTTCCTTGTGTTTAATAATGTAATTTACTAAAACTAAACCCAAACTTAAGCAAATTAAGTACAAAAGCGCAAAGATAAATACAAACGTTGCAATATAAGACTGAGTATCAATCTCTTGCTTAATTTTCAAAGACAAATCCCAGCGTTGCTTACCAACAAACAAAGACTTTTGTTTAGTGCTTTTATCACGATACTTAAAAAGGCTGTTATCTCCCCAAATAAAGTCGCTACTACCTTTGTTGACAGACGATCTAATTGCATAAACAAAGAGATTGTCCTCTACATTTAGTTTAACGCACTCTAGAAACTTACTAAAATCAACAACAATACCTACATAGCCCCAATATTTGTCATCAATAAACACTGCTTGACGATTAAAAATTAAAGAATCGTGATTTTCTACACTCAAAATAGGACCTTGTACAATCACATCGTTAGGATTGTTTTGAGCAAGTCTTCTGTAATACTCGGAGGAAGAATCAGTGAAGTACTCGATAGCAGAATTTTGTTTAAGCTCACTTGGATGTACTAAAGAAACAATATCGTCACAAGCTACTACGTAAGCTTTAATAAAAGCATTGTTCTTATTATTATTAAAGAAAGCAGACAAATCGCGTGGCATCAAGGTTGTTTTAATAAAATCCTCAATTTCTCCTGTTGAGGAATCTGGATTGCTAGTAATAAAGTTATTTAAGCGATTAGTGTTTTTAAATACGACTTGATATTCTTTGATAATAGAATTTGACAAGTTAATCATGCGCTCAGAACTTAGCGCATTGTTTTTGTTAGCTAAAGCTTGAGTAATATCATTTTTTAAATATAGTCCTGAAGCTAAAAACACACCAGAAATAATTAAAAAAGTCGATAGAAATAGAATTTCTTTTAAGTATCGAAGCCTTAGCATAACTTTTAATCCACATCTTTATACAAGCGTACAAAGTACAAAAGTTTAGGTACGCCAAATTTTTTAAACTTTCTTGTTCTCAATCTTTAATCATACTTTATTTAAAAACAAGCTAGTAGTGAGAAAAATCACAAACAGTGTTAAAATACATCAAATTTTTTTAGAAGTAAAAAATACAAACCAAGGTTAATTACTATGGAAATGGATAAGATCTATACCCCTGAAAATTTTGAAAGTGACACCTACAAACAGTGGGAAGAGGCTGGTTTATTCAAGCCAAACTATGATGAAAGCAAGGAGTCTTTCTCAATTGCCCTACCACCACCTAATGTGACAGGCTCTCTACACATGGGTCACGCTTTCCAACAAACCATTATGGATACTCTTATCCGTTATCACCGCATGAAAGGCGACAATACCTTATGGCAGTGCGGTACTGATCATGCTGGTATCGCAACTCAGATGGTGGTTGAGCGTAAATTAGCTAAAGAAGAGAATCTAACTCGCCATGATCTTGGTCGTGAAGAATTCATCAACCGAATTTGGAAGTGGAAAGAGCAATCTGGTGGCACCATCACCAAGCAAATGAGACGTTTAGGTGCTTCTGTAGATTGGTCTCGTGAACGCTTTACTATGGATGAAGGTCTATCTAAAGCGGTTTTAGAAGTTTTCGTCCGCTTATATGACGAAGATTTAATCTATCGTGGAAAGCGTCTTGTAAACTGGGATCCTAAGTTGCGCACTGCAATTTCTGATCTTGAAGTTGAGAATAAAGATGTTAAAGGCTACATGTGGTACGTAAAGTACAAGTTAGCTGATGGCGTAAAAACTTCTGATGGTAAAGATTACCTATTAGTTGCAACTACCCGTCCTGAAACCTTATTAGGTGATAGCGCTGTTGCTGTAAACCCATCTGACGAGCGTTATAAGTCTGTTGTTGGTAAATTCCTAGAATTACCTTTAGTTGGTCGTAAAATTCCTGTAGTTGCAGATATCCACGCTGATATGACCACTGGTACTGGTTGCGTTAAAATCACTCCAGCTCACGACTTTAATGACTATGCTGTAGGTAAAAGATGCAAATTACCTATGCTAAACATTCTAACAGAGGATGCTCACATCCGTGATGAGGCTGAGGTTTTCAACACTCTAGGTGAGCCATCTGATGAAGTATCTTCATACATTCCTGAAGCTTACCGTGGCTTAGATCGTTTTGAAGCTCGTGACAAGATGGTTGAAGATCTAAAAGCTCAAGGCTTATTAGATCATATTGAAGATCACAACCTGTCACAGCCTTATGGCGACCGTGGTGGTGTACCTATCGAGCCTATGCTTACCGATCAGTGGTATGTAAGAGCAAGTGTATTAGGCAAACCAGCTGTTGAAGCTGTAAAAGATGGCAGAATTAAGTTCGTACCAGCTCAATACACTAATATGTACTATTCTTGGATGAACGATCTTCAAGATTGGTGTATTTCTCGTCAATTATGGTGGGGTCACAGAATTCCTGCTTGGTATGACGACAACGGTAAAGTATATGTTGCAAGAAACGAGGAAGAAGTTCGTACTAAGTACAAGCTTGCAAGCGATGTTCACTTAACCCGTGATCCTGACGTTTTAGATACTTGGTTCTCTTCAGCTTTATGGACCTTCTCTACTTTAGGTTGGCCTGATAACACCAAAGAGCTTAAGATGTTCCACCCAACCTCAGCTCTTGTAACAGGTTTTGATATCATCTTCTTCTGGGTTGCTCGTATGATCATGATGACCATGCACTTTATGAAGAATGAAGATGGCACTCCTCAAGTTCCATTTAAGACTGTTTATGTAACAGGTCTTATCCGTGATGAGGAAGGTAACAAGATGTCTAAGTCTAAGGGTAACGTTTTAGATCCTTTAGACATGATTGACGGTATCGACAAAGATAGCCTAATTGCAAAGCGTACTGCTAATATGATGCAACCTCAGATGGCTGAGAAGATTGCAAAACGTACAGCTAAGCAATTCCCTGATGGTATCGCACCACACGGTACTGATGCACTACGTTTCACACTTTGTGCTCTAGCTTCAAACGGTCGTGACATCAACTGGGACATGAAGCGCTTAGACGGTTATAGAAACTTCTGCAACAAGATTTGGAATGCTTCCCGTTTCGTACTTATGAATGTAAGTGAAATGAAGCTTACAAAGCCAAAGGCTGCTGATCTATCAGTTGCTGATAAATTTATCAGATCAAAGATGAAGAAGGCTATTGCAGATGTAACCTCATCTATCAACGCTTTCAGATTCGATCAAGTTGCTAATACCATTTATGAGTTTATTTGGAATGAGTACTGCGATTGGTACTTAGAGTTTACTAAGGCTATCTTAAAATCTGATAAAGCAACAGCTGAGCAAAAGAACGCAACTGCTTATACCCTAGTTGAAGTTCTAGAAGCTGTAATGAGATTAGTTCACCCTGTAATGCCATTCTTAACTCAAACCATTTGGCTACAAACCGCTCCTATGATTGGTAAATTAAATGAGAAAAAGACCATCATCAATGCAGCTTTCCCTCAAGAGAGCGATTTTGATGAGGACAAGAAGGCTGAGGCTGACATCAACTTTATCAAGGATGTTGCAACCACCATCAGAAATCTTCGTGCTGAGATGAAGGTATCCCCTTCTGTTAAATTAGCACCTATGATGCGTGGGGCTAGCGCTGTAGAGCAAGCTTGTGCACAAGACAACTTTGCTTTCATGGAAAACTTAGCTAACATCGAAATGATTAAGTTTGTAGCTGATAATGAGTCTCTTCCACCTTGTACTTCAAAGCCTTTAGGCAATGCAGAAATTCTTATTCCAATGAAAGATTTGGTAAATAAAGAAGAGGAAATCAAGCGCTTACAAGGTATGATTGACAAGCTAGTTGCTAACATCAAGTCTGGTGAGAGCAAGCTATCTAATGAAGCTTTCGTATCTAAAGCTCCTGCTAAAATCATTGAAGGTGCTAAGGCTCAATTAGAGCTTAACAAGACTCAACTTGAGAAAGTTCAAGCTCAATTAAATGAGATGAAGAACTTATAGTTTAGTTTCAAATCTAATATAATCCTCAAAGTCACAATGCTTTGAGGATTTTTCATTTTGCTATGATTAAAACTTTTATCCTATCTGTATTGCTACTTATTAGTACAAGCACCTTTGCTGTAACTGACAATTACCTATGCTCAAGGTACAAAAAGCTTAATCTTCATAATGAGGAAACTATCCTTGCTGTGGGTATTCGCAGGATCTACACAGCCTCTGTTGAGATCTACGTATTAGGTTTTGGAAAAGCAATTACTGCAACCTTTAACGGTGAAAAGATATCCTCAGACATGATCTTTAAACGCAGAACTATTAAATGCGAGGGAAAAATCATAGGTCAAACTAGAATATACGATTTATCAAATTTCAAAGCAGACACTAGTGGATTATTTAAAATTCAAAGTGCCGATAAAGAAGCTTCTACCTATGTAGAAGTAAATTAAAACTACTACCCCCACATATACGAAAAAATCAACTTTTTTACAAATTTTTTCCTTATAAATCAATGCTAATTTTTTAAAGTTTTGCTTATCTAGCACAAAATGCCACTTAACTTAAGGTGGTAAAAATTTCGCCTTTATAATACCTCAACCAAAATTTTCACTAACTATAGAGGTAATAATGTCGATAAAACTTCCAAGCTACTTTAGGATCACGTCAGATTCTGTGTTCAAGTTTGTATTTAAGCGTAAGCAATACGCTAAACACTTAATTGAAAAAATTCTTGGTCAAACAATTCGTTCTATATGATGACCGGGAGTATGTCAAGCGCACTTTGCAAATATTTTAAACTTTTTTGTAAAGTTAATCTATCCTTTTATCTTTCTGATATTTAAGCACTTTTCTTTAATTTGATAGCCTATTTTTTGGCAATAAAAATTTAGTGGAACTAAATCCACATTTTTTCTAAGAGACTTTTATAGACAATAAGAGTCTAAGCTAATTCTATAAACTGATTCCTAAATTCTTAGCTTGTTTACGACCATTGAGCTTGGGGACTTGTTTCAGTGTTTGCGATAACTTACTTATCAAAGGTTCTATGATCATGAGTCAGTTTAAAACTGCTACTGCTCTATCTTGAGCTCAATATTCCCGAAAAAGACAATCCCAGCGCGAAATTCAACTTAAAGATTCGAAATCTAGTACATACAAAGCGTCTTGGGCATAATAAGAGTTAAAGTGCAAACTTAACTTGTAAACTTACTATTGGTTGTTGTTTTTACA
>JAEWPL010000052.1 GCA_023460615.1 Pseudomonadota bacterium
GCCTAAAAGTAACTCATAAACCATAGCTTTAACAGGCTCTTCTCTCTTTTTACTATCGGCCCTTAAGCCTGCTAACTCAAATTGTAATAATTTGCGAATGGCATCTACTTCCTGACGCATCTTAGACAATTCACTCTTATCTTTAGCAGATTCCTTTGACTCATAAGAGCTGATACCATGAGAGTTTTCAACCTTTAAAGCTTGCTTTTTCTCTTCTTCGTTTAAGAATAGATCTTTAAGACCTGTTTGCTCAGATAAAGGAGCAGGTGGAGCTTTCTTATTAGGAGCACTCTTAGGGGTAGTATTAGTTGAAGCTTGTTTACTTTGAACCTGTTGTTGACGCTCTAAGATCTCCAAAAGGCTCCTAGCAAAGCCTTGTGCCTTTTGACCGCCAACACTTGTTTGTGAGGCTTTAAGTTTTGCATTAGCTTGACCTAAAGTTACCTCATCTTCCTTTAACATTCTTGATAAAGGACCATTGTCTTTAGCTGCTTTACTAGTAATGGTATTAGTGGTGCTAGGTTCAATAGGAGTTGAATGTGGTGTAATAGTTTCTTCTACACCAGCAATGATTTCCACACCACCTTCAATACGCTTGTTGGACATAATTACAGCCTCTGCACCTAGCTCTTCCTTAATTTTAGCTAGGGCTTGACGCATATCCTTTGCAACAAAGCGTTTTAATTTCATGTTAATCTCGTTATTATTTTTCTAATCTAATTTACGCAAAAAATCACTCAAATGACAATTTTGCATAATCATAAGGTAATAAGTCAATAAATTCCGTTATTTAAACTTCAATATTGTTAAGTTATTTAGCAAAAATCAAGATTTTTGAGCTAAATCTCCTACTGCATGGAGATATTTCTTGCTTGATTTTGATTTCCGACAACGCTTACGATTTTTATTTGTTTATCATCAGGTACTTCCTGATAGGACAATACTCGAAGTCCAGGGATAGTATTTTTTACAAAGCGAGATAAAGTAGAACGCAACATGCCTGAGGTTAATAAAATAGCAGGCTCGCCTTCCATTTCCTGGGCTTGGGTAGCATCCATCAAAGACTGCTGAATTCTTTGTGCCATACCAGGCTCAATACCAATACCTTCAGAGCCACCTGTCTCTAAAGACTTATGCAATACTTTCTCTAAATCTGGAGCTAAGGTAATTACAGGAACAATATTTGCCGAGCCCACAATATCTTGAATAATAAGACGTCTTAAACCAATACGACAAGCTGCTGTTAAAACTTCCGGATCTTGGCTCTTAGGACCATACTCTACTAAGGTTTCAAGAATGGTACGCATATCACGAATAGGTACACCTTCGTTTAATAGGTTTTGCAGAATATGAGTTAATAAACCTAAATTTACTACAGCAGGAACTAGACCATTTACAAGTTTAGGTTGTGTCTTAGCTACAATATCTAGGATATTTTGAACTTCTTCTTGTCCAATTAAAGAAGCACAGTTATTAGCAAGAATTTGAGATAAGTGAGTTGCAATTACAGTAGAGCAATCTACCACGGTATAGCCTAAGCCTAAAGCTTTATCATTATCTGATTTACTAATCCAAACAGCATCTAAACCAAAGGCAGGATCTTTAGCTTTAAGACCTGGGATATCACCAAAGACTTGACCTGGATTGATAGCCATATCGCGCTCTGGTTGAATTTCAGCTTCGCCAAAGGTTACGCCCATTAAAGTAATACGGTAAAAGTTAGGACCTAAATCAAGATTGTCACGAATATGCACTGGTGGTATTAAGAAACCTAAGTCTTGAGATAACTTCTTTCTTACACCTTTTACACGATTTAAAAGTTCACCGTTTTGATTCTTATCTACCATAGGTATAAGTCTGTAACCTACCTCTAAACCTATGACATCAACCTCAGATACATCATCCCAGGACAACTCTTTTTGCTCTACAGGAGGTTTAGCACCATCTGCGCCACCTTTAAGATCTTTAACTAAAGCAGCCTTTTCTTTTTGTTTTTGATGCTTTTCAACTAAATAACCAATACCGAAACAAATTGAAGCTAAAAGCAAGAAAGCCACATGTGGCATACCAGGTACAATACCCATAATACCGATGACGCTTGCTACAATGTACATAGTCTTAGGACGGGAGAACAAATCGGTAACCACTTGTTGTCCCATTTCCTGTTTAGAGCTACTTTGTCTTGTAACGATAATAGCAGCAGCAACAGAAAGTAATAAGGAAGGAATTTGAGCTACTAGACCATCACCAATGGTTAAGATTGCAAAGATGGATGCTGCTTGTGCTACAGATAAATCAAAGTTAAACACACCGATGATGATACCACCTACAAGGTTAATCACCATGATAAGTAAACCAGCAACAGCATCACCTTTAACAAACTTTGAAGCACCATCCATTGCTCCGTAGAAGTCAGCTTCACGTGTTACATCAATACGACGTTCACGAGCGGTATCCTGATCGATAATACCTGCATTTAAGTCAGCATCAATAGACATCTGTTTACCAGGCATAGCGTCCAAGGTAAAACGGGCTGACACTTCAGCAATACGGCCTGCACCTTTGGTTACTACCTGGAAGTTAATGATAATTAAGATAGCAAATACGATGATACCAACCGTGTAATTACCACCCATTACCACGTTACCAAAAGCTTCAATAACTTTACCAGCAGCCTCTGTACCATCTTGACCGTGAAGTAAAATCACACGAGTTGACGCTACGTTTAAGGACAATCTTAAAATGGTGGTTAAAAGTAAAACAGATGGGAATGATCCAAAATCTAGTGGCTTTTTAGAATAGATAGAAACTAGTAATACCACCATAGATAAGGCAATGTTGACACTAAAGAGAATGTCTAACAAGAAAGGTGGCATTGGTAAAGTGATCATAGATAGGCAAGCTAACACCAAGATTGGGGTACCTATCTTGAACATAGAGACTTTCTTATAGGCTGTTGAGCCTATAGCAAGTCCCTTAGCAACTTTACTGTTTTTTTTAGCAGCTCCTAAAAAATTGAGGGCAGGTGCTTTTATCTTATCTAAAAATGCCACTTGTCAAAATTCCGTTATCTAAAAAGCTTTTTTATAATTATGCAATATTTATACCTAATCGCCACTAAATAACTTATCAAACTCTTTTAACTTTGTGATAAGTTGCTTATATTCGTGCCATTTACCACGATAAACCTCTTGAGCGAAGGTATGAATTTGCACATTTGCAGGTAATTGCTCTTGAGTTTCTAAAAGCACAGAAATTTTTGGAATTAACACAAACTCAAGCCATTGATGAAATTCCATGGTATCCATAAAAAAGGGAGTGGTAGACAAAAAGGCTTTATCATTTGGTCTATTCTTACCATAAGACCACAAACCAAGAACTATAAGCTCCTGTTCAATTTGTTGCAGGGAGGCTTTAATTGCGTATTTTTTCTCAAAACTTATCATTTTTAGCTTTGCTCACTAAAATATTGCTCTAAGATTGTCACAGCACTTAAAGAATCTATAGCACCTTTATCAGAGGCTAAAGCTCTAAAA
>JAEWPL010000053.1 GCA_023460615.1 Pseudomonadota bacterium
CAGCGGTAACGTAGATTTGATGGTATTTTGGAAATAACTCTTTGAGATCTGATGCTGCTTGCATGATCTCATCTTGTAAAATCTTAATCATAATATTTTATCGTGGACGACGTAAGATAGACTTTGAACCTATACCATAGGCATCACGAGCTTTTAGATTAGCTACATGGTGGGTAGGTTGCATTTTGCGAGCAAAAGCTTGAGTTTCCTCATTTTGCTCAACTGCTTGAGCTAAAGGATCTTCAACTGCTGAAGTAGTATTTACTTGAGCTGATTGATACTGCTCAGTCATTTGATGAGCTTGCTCTTCAATAGATTTTGGTCTTGCCTGAAGATTATGGACTTTAGCAAGCATAGATACTTCATAGCTTGGTAAGTTAGTCTTAGCAATAACCTCATCAATGCTCATACCTTCAGAGAGTAATCTCTTAGCTAAGATGATAGGTTGATTCTCAACAGAATTGTTCTCAAACTCTTTTTTAGTCTGCTCTACTTTAACCTGAAGATTGTCAAAAGAGGTATCGATTGAACGTTGCTTATCAATTAAATCCTCTAGAGTTTGAGTTACATAATTTAATTGCTTGTCGTAAGACTTAGATTTTCTGTCTAAGGCTAGAACTTGCTCTTCTTGTTTAGTAACTTGCTCATTTAGTGCTTTTAAAGCCTGCTCTAAAGACTTACGCAGTGCACTATTCTCTTTTTCAAGAACTGACGATCTGTGGGAGGAGATGATAAAAGAAATTAGAATAAAGATAAGTAGCACTACTACAGCGCCAATTACAACCATCATAGAAACATCTAAATATGACTGCATAAAAACTCTTTATTCTTTAAAAAAATTCTATTTAAAATTAACTATATAGCTATACTAGCAGATTTTTTTAGTTTGTGCTGAATTTATACAAAAAAGCGGTGACTTGCACCGCTATTTTTTGTATAAATTTTTAAATTAACCTAAGTTTGTTACTTCTTTCCACTCAGCTTCAGTGAATAACTTAGTTAAATCAATTAAGATTAACAAGTCATCCTTGCGGTTGCATACGCCACTGATGAACTGAGCATTTTCCTCAGTACCAACATTTGGTGTATCGTCAATATCAGCAGTATTAAGATCAGCAACTTCAGCAACTGAATCTACTAAGATACCAATTACGTGTTTTTCTGACTCAATAATCATGATACGAGTGTTATCGGTAACCTCAGCTGGTGGAATACCAAAACGAGTACGAGTATCAATAACAGTTACTACGTTACCACGCAGATTGATAATACCTAGTACGTATGAAGGTGCGCCAGGAACAGGAGCAATGTCAGTGTAGCGTAATACTTCACGAACTTGCATAACATTTACGCCATACATTTCATTACCTAATTGGAAGGTAACCCAACGAAGTAACTCACCTTTCTTATCATTAGCGCCTAGATCAAGAAAGCTGCTTTGTTTTTCTTCTTTTGACATTGATAAATTCCTCTTATGTTCACATCTATTAAAGTATGTGCTTTTTCTTTATTTATAGTCTTATTTTAATCAAGATATCAATAAATACAGTGGCAAAAAGTTAAAACTTTGATCACTCACTCATTTGCAGATCTAGATCTTTGAGGTTTACACCATTTTCAAACATCTTGATTAAGGCATCTACGTGCAATAGTGCACACATTTCCTTTTTAACGATGCCTGCAAGCCAAGGTCTGTTACCTGCGTTTTCACGCCAGGTTACATTGTCCTTGTGCAAAATCTTATTACCCTCAAGTTTATCACAACCTATGGACCATAGAGTTTTGCCAAGTGCAATCATATACTCATACTTATCGGCAGGCTCTACGTCGGACTTTACCCATTTTATAGTATCAACTACATTCATCTTACGACCACGAATGTCAGCAATACCCATAAACCACTTTGGTTTACCAAATAAAGGGGTGATCTTGTCACACTGGAAGATACCACCTAAATCTACAAGTGGCACTGCAAAACGGATACCACGTACTTGGAAAAATAGTGCCTGGAAATCATTAGGCATTTCAATATTCTTCCACTCATAAGGAGACTCTTTTGGTGTCTCTTGTAATTCCTGCTTTGTTGCAACTTCCTTATCTTTTGTTACAACTTTATCGGTCTCTTGTGCTACTTGAGTTTCACTAGCAGTTTGAGTCTCAGTTTGAGTCTCCTCAGCAACTTTAGTCTCTTCTACTACTTGAGTTTGGGTAGCAGGCTTTACTTTAGTCTCAAGATCTTCAAGCAAAGACTGTAGTGATGGATGCTCAGCAAATGGTAAGCTCTCAGTTTGAGACTTTGTCTCTTCCTGAACTTGCAACTGAGGTTGTAAGTCATCTGTGCCATTCTCATTTGCTTTGATCTCTTGATAGCTTGGATTTACCTTTAAAGTTTCAGGATCATAGCTTGGTGCAATATAATCGTTTTGGGCATCTGTACCCTTTGCTTGTAAGCTGTCTTGAGCCTCTAACTTTGAGATCTCCTCATCAGACACAGACAAATCGTGAGTGGCAACCTCCTCTGCTTTTGCTTCGTCAGTTGGCACTTCCTCTTCAAGCATTTGCTTAAAGTATGCTACTAAAGTGTCGTCTATCTCGTGAAATGACATACAAAAATATTCCTTATTTAATTGAGCATGGAGCCCATGTCATTTGCAACTAAATCGATATCATTATGCTCTTTTTGCGTGGCTACTGTTTCATCATCTTTTAAATTAACAATAGCTGCCACATTTGGAGTTACCTTCTCAGGATTAGATTTAAGCTCTTTTGAGATTATATCTACAAGTAGCTCATGGTAAGCTACAGCTCCACGGCATTTAGAGTCTAACATGGTAATAGGCATACCTCTTTGAGAGGATTCCCTAAATAAAGTATCAATTGGGATCTGCTTATTCCATAAATTATCTTTATAGTGTGCTTTTAAAAAGTCTAAAGAGGTACGAGAGGCCTTAGTACGTTTATCATACATAGTAGGCACAATCGTGTAATTGATATTGCAGGCAGCATCTGCTTTTTTCATAATAGAAAAAGTACGTACCATGCCCTCAAGTCCTTTTAAGGATAAGAACTCGGTTTGAGTTGGTACTAATACAGAGCTACTTGCAACTAGTGCATTAACCATCAAAGCACCTAAAATAGGTGGACAGTCAATAATTGCAACATCATAGTCATCATCAATTAAAGCTAAAGCTTTAGATAAAATTCTACCTACACCTTGTTGACCTGATAACTTACGATCAATAGTAGCTAGAGTCATTGAAGACGCTATAATATCAAGATTTGGAAAATTAGTATGGGTTACACACTCTAAGACGTTTTCACGGGTAAGATTTTTTTGAGTGTATAAATCATATAAATTCTTTTCAATAGAATTGTAGTCAAAGCCTAAATAGCTAGTTAATGATGCGTGTGGATCGGTATCAATAATTAGAACCTTAATATTCTCTTTTTGACACCAACCTGCTAAAGATGCAACTGTAGTGGTCTTACCTACACCACCTTTTTGACTTGCAATAGCCCAAACTAACACAATAGCTCCTTATTTGTCGCTAAAATTCAATTCTATGGTGTTATCCTCACCACGTACTACATTAAGATCAGCAGTACCTGCGCTACCTTGTGGAACGTTATCACCTTTAGATTTTATCAATCCACCTTCAGGTACATTGATAGGCTTAGGAGCTTCCATAGCATAACGAGAGATAGCAATTACTACCTTTCGGTTCATAGCACGACCTGCAGCTGTTGCATTTGAGTATTTTGGTGAATACTGACCAAATGCCTCCACAGCCATACGCTCAGGAATAATACCAGCTTTTTCAAGCTCCTCAAGTACTGATACAGCTCTATTTGCAGATAAATCCCAGCTATTTCTAAAGATCCCATTTGGAATAAAGGTATTATCAGTATAACCACGAATACGAATGTAGTTATTGATATTTGAAATAGCAACTGCAATGCGAGCAATAATAGGACGAGAAGCAGCTAATACAGAAGCACTACCTTCTGCGAAAATTAAACCTGAATTGATATTGATAGTTAACCAGTGCGGATCTTCTTCTATATCAATGAATTTTTCCATACCAGTTTCGCTAATAGCCTCTGAGATAGAACGGCGAATAGCATCAAAGTGATTACCAAGTTTTCCTTCTGCCTGTGTTACAGCATCTACCTCGGTACGACCACCGATTTCATATTGATCTTTAGCACCACCTGCTTGGAAACCACCATCACCAGTTTGAGAGCCACCTTCTGGCTTATTTGATTTTGGGGGTTGATTTTGAGAAACAGTGTTCTCAGAGATTACAAGCTCACCGGCACTAGTAATGTTATCAGCATTATTTTGGGCATCTTTCTCATCATCAGAGCCTGAGGTTGTATCATCACGCTGCTCTTTTGATACTGTTGAGGTGGTTTGGAAATTCATCATCACACCACCATCTTCAATAATTTGCTTACCAGTATCACCTTGTTGGGCATCTAACTGAGCTTTTACAGCATCTTGAACTTCCTCAGATAACTGTTGAGCCATAGAGCCTGGGACTAAAAGGGCACCACCAGGTGAGTTTACAATAGTTTCATTAAAAGCCTGAGCAATACTCTCAGCAATAGACTTAGCATCTGACTGCTTTGCCATTGCAAAGGCATACAAAACAACGAATAAGGCAAACAATAAGGTCATGAAATCAGCGTAGGATACCATCCAACGCTCTAAGTTCTCATGCTCTGGTGGTTTCTTTTTCATGCACTTGCCTTATCTTATTGATTCTCTTTGCTGTCTGAAGAATACACTGCAAGACGACGCTTTAACATCATGGTGTTTTCGCCAGCTGCAATTGATACTAGACCTTCTAAAGTCATATACTTAAATAAGGTCATTTCAGCAACAACTGACTTAACTCTATTAGCTGCAGGCAAACAGATTAGGTTTGCTAGCACCAAACCATAAATAGTTGCCACGAATGCAACCGCAATAGCAGGACCTAACTCATCAGGTCTATCAAGCAAACTCATAGCGTGAATTAAGCCTAATACTGCACCTATGATACCCATGGTTGGAGAATAGCCACCCATGGACTCTAGCATCTTTGCA
>JAEWPL010000054.1 GCA_023460615.1 Pseudomonadota bacterium
CTAAAGCCAATGGTTATGATTGATGCTTCTCATTCAAATTCTAATAAGCAATTTAAGCGTCAAGTAGATGTATCTAAAGACGTAGCAGCTCAAATTGCTGGTGGTGAGAATCGTATCTTTGGCTTAATGCTAGAGTCAAACCTAGTTGAAGGCAGACAGGATCTTCCAAAAGACTTGCGTAATCTAGTATATGGTCAGTCAATTACTGATGCATGTATTGGTATGCAGGACACTGAGGAGATCTGCAAGATATTAAATGACGCTGTGCTTGAGCGCAGAGCCAAAGCTAAGTAATTTTGTTTATGCCCAAGCGTTATGTTTGGGCATTTTAATTTGTAAGCATTTAAGAGGTTAACATGCATCCTTCATTATCTTTAGAAAAATCTAAGATTAAGATCTTATTACTAGAAGGTGTTGATCCTAGTGCTGTAGATTCTTTAAACAAGGCTGGTTACACCAGTGTTGAGTATTTAAAGAAAGCTCTAGACGGTCAAGAGTTACTAGATAAAATTGAGAACGTTCATTTTATCGGCATTCGCTCCCGTACCCATTTAACCCGTGAAGTGCTTGCTCACGCAAAGAAATTAATTGGTATTGGTTGCTTCTGTATCGGTACTAACCAAGTAGATTTAAAAGCTGCAGCAGAGTTTGGTATCCCTGTATTTAACGCACCATTCTCAAATACTCGTTCAGTTGCTGAATTAGTAACCGGTGAGTATTTACAGTTACTACGTGATATTCCAGCTCGTAACGCTTTATTACACCGTGGTGGTTGGAATAAGGCTGCTACAGGATGTCATGAGGCTCGTGGTAAGACTCTAGGTATCGTAGGCTATGGCCACATCGGTACTCAGGTTGGCATTCTAGCTGAAGCTTTAGGCTTATCTGTAATCTTCTACGATACAGAGAATAAGATGGTTTTAGGTAACGCAAAGCAAGTAGCTACCTTAGATGAGTTACTAGAGAAGTCTGATATCGTAACTCTACACGTACCAGAGACTCCTTTAACAAAGGGTATGATTGGCAAAGAGCAATTTGCTAAGATGAAAGATCATGCTCGTTTCATCAACGCATCTCGTGGTACTGTAGTTGACATTGATGCTCTAGCTGATGCTTTACGCTCTGGCAAGTTAGCAGGTGCTGCTGTGGATGTATATCCAAAAGAGCCTTCTAAAAATGGTGAGGAATTTGTAACTCCACTACGTGAGTTTGACAATGTAATCCTAACTCCACATATCGGTGCTGGTACTGAGGAAGCTCAACGTAATATCGGTACTGAAGTTGCTGAGAAGTTAGCTTTATATTCAGATAACGGCTCTACCTTAACAGCTGTAAACTTCCCTGAAGTTGCACTACCTGCAATTCGTGAGGATGTATCTCGTTTACTACACATTCACAAGAATGTTCCTGGCATCATGCGTCAAATCAACGAGATCTTTGAAAAGAATGATATTAACGTTGCAGCTCAATACTTGCAGACTACTGCAGATATTGGTTACGTAGTAATGGATATTCATTCAAACGCACCAGAGAAGGTAGTTCCTTTACTAAAACAAATCGAAGGCACTTTAAAATGCCGTATCTTGTACTAAAATGAGTATATGAATTTAAGAAATACTCTTTTAGTTACAACTTTAATCGCAGTAAGCCTTATGACCAATAAGGCTACTGCGGTAGTCCATTCAGGTTGGTCGGTATCGTCAGCCTACATTTGGCGCTTGTTAGACAGTGCCGATAACTCTTTTACTCACGGCTCTCCTTCTAAAATCTTACAAATCGATAGAAAGATTAAGCATCGTCAAGCGGTCTTTAAAGTCGTAAAGTCGATAACTAATCGCTATGATTTTAAGGTTGGCTGTTTATATCAAAGCTCAACTCCAACTTTTGAGTTGTCAGTTCCTGCTTTAGATGTCACCATTAACGATCAATTAAAAGGTTTTGTCTTTGCAAGATTCTTAGTTGATAATGGTCAAGAGTACTCCTTACGTGGTCAAGTAGTACCACCATCAAGAATTATCTTTGCACCTTTTACAAAATCTCAGGATAAAAAGATCTCCGATATTTACTTACAGTTATCAGAAGGTGCTGTTTTAAATATCGCTCTTTTACAAGGTAAAAACTATAAGCCAAGAGTTTATGATGTGCAATTAGAAGGCTTTTTTGATTTGTCTGATAAAATCTTAAAAGACTGCACTTACTTAAATAATTTAGCCAAGAATCACCGTGGCACGGTAGCTTTGCTTCCTGATTATTTAACTAGAGAGCCTGCCGATGCAGCTCCTAAAGATTATACTTTAAGACCAAAGAAAACAAACGACGGTTTATCAAATCTTGAGCCTCCTCTTGAAACAAGTCTTCCAAAAGATGTAGCTAAAGACTCTGAAAAAGAGTCACCTGCCGATATTAAAGTGTTTACCCCAGGTGGCGGTGCTGCTTCCATTGGAGATGACGGTAAACCTATTATGGCAAAGGATCAAAGTTCTTCTGATGAAAATCTTGGTGAAGCTAAAACCATGCAAATTGGTGATGATGGCAAACCTATTGAATCAAAATAATTATGATTATCTATGAATCTTTGGCCATTGCATTATCTTTATCTGTTGATGCTTTTGTTTGCTCTGTAATTTATGGTAATCACCCTTATAAACTGTCAAAGAAGTTTATTTACGCTTTTACCATGGCCTTTTGTTTTGGCTTTTTCCAATTTCTAATGCCTGTGATTGGCTACTTTGCAGGTAACTTTGTAAGTGGTTATCTAGAGCAATATGATCACTGGTGTGCTTTTATCCTATTAGCTTTAGTAAGTGGCAATATGGTAAAAGAAGCTTTTGAAAAATCAGAAGATCAAAAAGAGAAGACTCTAAATCTCTTTGTCTTATTCTCTCTATCAATCGCAACCTCCATTGATGCTTTAGCTCTAGGCTTTAGCGTCTCAGTATTAAATCAAAGTATCTTACTTTTAAGTATCATCATAGGTGTAGTTTGCTTTATCACCTCTGCTATAGGCTTCTTTGTAGGTCAAATCTTAGCAAAACTAAAAGGCTTTGAAAGAGCTTTAAACCTTTTAGGTGCTATAACTTTAATGACTATTGCTTTAGCAATTTTAGTAGAGCATCAATCTTTTTAATCTTTTGCTTAACCTAATGGAAATTAGGGTAAGCAA
>JAEWPL010000055.1 GCA_023460615.1 Pseudomonadota bacterium
GTCTCAGGGCAAGGTAGAGATACTACATGATCTTCATCTTGACGTAAGGTTGCAACTACACGACCATCAACTTTAGCATCTAAAGCTGCATCTGCCACAATCTTTTGAAAAAGGGCAGGATCAACAAGTCCTGAGCAAGAGAAGGTAAGCAAGTGACCACCTTTTTTAACTAGCATTAAACCTAAACGATTGATGTCCTGGTAACCACGACAGGCTTTTTTAAGGTTAGCTGCGCTTTCAGCAAACTTTGGCGGATCAAGTACTACAACATCGTATTTAACGCCCTTTTCAACTTGCTCTCGTAAGTACTCAAACACATCTTTTTTAATAAACTTGCAACGACCAGGATCTAAGTGATTAAAAGCTACACCTGTTTTAGCAGCTTTCAAAGCTAAATCTGAAACATCGACATTCTCAATTTTTGTAGCTCCACCTTTTAAAGCCCAAAGTCCAAAGCCACCTGTATAGGAAAAACAGTTAAGCACTGATGCACCTTTTGATAAAGCGCCTAGTCTAATTCTACTTAATCTTTGATCAAGATAAGCACCAGTTTTATGACCGTTTTTAATGTCGACAGGAATACAAACACTGTTTTCCTCTTTTACGTAGATGGTGTCTTCTGGCTCTTTACCTGACACTACGCCACAGCGTTTTTGTAAGCCTTCTTTTAAGCGGGATTTAGTATCAGATCTCTCGTAGATAGAGCAGCCTTTAAAGTTGTCTTGTAAAGTTTTTACAATAGTCTTGTAAAAGCGTTCCATACCACAAGAGCTTATAGAAATAACTAAATACTCATTGTATTTATCAACGATTAGACCTGGTAATAGGTCACCTTCAGAGGAAACTAGTCTTACACCGTCATTACCGCGGTCAAAGACTCTTTTACGCATTAAAATAGCGTTTTCAATTCTTGTTTTGATAAGGTTGTCATCAATTTTTACGGTTTCATCAAAAGATAGGGCTCTTACTCTAATTTGAGACTCTGGACTGTAAAGTCCATAGCACAAAAAGTTATTTTGACAGTCGAGTACGGTAACCGTTGCACCTTTTTCATAGTCACCTAAAACTTTAGCGATGGCTTTTGAGAAGATCCAAGGATGATGACGCTGTAGCGATTTTTCACGACCTTCATTTAGGATAATTGGATTTAAAAATTTTAACTGTGACATAAAAACCTTACAAAATTAAACTCAAGAATTAGCAATTTTGAGTAAAATATAATTAGCTAAGATTCTGCTAATAAAATCAGATTATGTTTTCTTTATATCATTATCTCATAGTTTGCAAATTTTAACGATTTACCACTATGTTTGACTTAAAAAAAATCTTTTGTAGAAAAAATATTAAAAAGCTTTGCTTGCTAGGTACTGCATTTTTACTTTTGTTATCGATTGTTTTATATAACGCTTTTAAGAGTGAGCCTATAAGCTACATGACGGTTACAGCGCAAGTACGTGACATTAGTAAAAAAGTCTATGCTACAGGTACTATTGAAGGTATTGAGCAGGTAAATGTCGGCGCTCAGGTTTCAGGACAGATTTTAAAACTCTATGTTCAAACAGGTGATGATGTTAAAAAAGGGCAATTGCTGTGCGAGATTGATCCTAAAATCCAAGAAACAGCTTTGAAAACAGCAAAAGCTCAAATTGCGATTATTGAAGCTAAAACAAAATCTCAAAAAGCTCAGATTAAAAAGTTAAAATTTGAGTTAGACCGACAAAATCAACTGATTAAAACTAATGCCACCTCACGTCAGGAATTAGAGCTAGCTCAGGCAAACTACGTGATGGCTGTATCCTCTCTTGAGGAGTTAAATGCTCAAAAAGAGCAGGCTCAATTGCAGTTTGATGATGCTACTACTAATTTAGGTTACACCAAAATTACCGCACCTTTTGATGGTACTGTGTATGCAACTGTTGTATCAGAAGGTGAAACTGTGAATGCTAATCAAACCACTCCTACCATTTTAAGATTAGCTAATTTAGAAAAGATGAAGGTTTCAACTGAGATTAGTGAAGCTGATGTGGTGAATGTAAAGACTGGTATGGATTGTACCTTTACCATTTTAGGTTTGCCATATCGTACCTTTGAAGGTAAGTTAAATAGAATTGATCCTGCACCATCTTCCTATAAGAGTTCAACTAATAACTCAACCTCATCCTCATCAAGCTCCTCAAATAATTCGACAGCTATTTACTATAACTCCGATATTATTGCAGACAATCAAGACAGAACTTTACGTATTGATATGACTGCAGATGTGGTGATTAACATTGCTGATAAAAAGCAGGTGTTAACTTTACCTTTAACAGCTTTAAGACGAGTTATTGATGATAGCACTGCACAAATCTATGTCTTAAAAGACAACCTTGTGGAGAGTAAAAATATTAAGATTGGTTTAAAAGACGATCAATACATTGAGATTGTTGGTGGTTTAGACACAGACGAGCAAGTTGTCATTGGCGATGATGTGCAAACTGCTGAAGCACAAGCACTTGAAAAAGATGCTAAGCGCAGAAGAGGACCTTTCTAATGGGGCAGGTTATTCTTAAGCTTGAAGGTATCACCAAATCCTATGGAGAAGGTGAGTCTAAAGTTGAAGTTTTGCATGGTGTTAATCTTTCCATTAACAAAGGGGAGCTAGTTGCCATTATAGGACCTTCAGGATCTGGTAAATCAACCTTGATGAATATCATAGGTTGCTTAGATACTCCAACTTCTGGTAGCTACAAAGTAAATGGTCAAAATACTTTTGCTATGCTTCCTGATGAGCTTGCAGCTTTGCGACGAAACTTTTTTGGTTTTATCTTTCAACGCTATCACTTGCTCTCTCACTTAGATGCAAAAGAAAACGTACAAATACCATCAATTTATGCCGGTATAGATAAAAACACTAGACTTAAAAAGTCTATTGAGCTTTTAAAGCGCTTAGGTCTTGAAACTAAAGTTTTAAATAAACCGTCTCAATTGTCAGGTGGTCAACAGCAACGTGTTTCCATTGCTAGAGCTTTAATCAATGGTGGGCAAATTATTCTTGCTGATGAGCCTACAGGTGCTTTAGATTCTAAATCTGGTCTTGAGGTAATGCAGATCTTGACGGATTTAAACAAGCAAGGTCACACCATTATTTTAGTCACCCACGATCCTAAGATTGCAGCCTATGCTCACAGAGTTATCACTATTCAAGACGGTAGTGTGTTATCAGATACAATCAACGAGTCTGTTCAAGATCATCAGGATTTAGATTTTGATAATGTAGATACTAAAAAGTCTAATGCCTTAGTTGACAGTTTCCGTGCTTACGCAGATAGATTTAAAGAAGCCTATATCATGGCAATTCGCGCTATGATTTCAAATCGTATGCGCACTATCTTGACGATGCTTGGCATCATCATTGGTATTATGTCCGTGGTCTCAGTAGTAGCTTTAGCCCGTGGTGCTTCTGATAAAGTAATTGAGAATATCTCCTCTATGGGAACTAACACTATTACCATTATGCCAGGACAGCGTATGGGTGATATGAGATCTGGAAAAGTAAGAACTTTATCGATAAAAGATCTGCAAGCTCTAAAAGGTCAACCCTTTGTAGATTCTGTAACTCCAACTGTGCAAACTTCAACTTCAGTGCAAGTAGGTAATATCGAAGCTACAGCCACAGTGATGGGCGTATCTGATGAGTATTTTAGAGTTTATGGCATGGAGATAAACAAAGGTCGTAAGTTCTCTGATAGTGAATCTCAAAGCTCCCCACAAATTGGTGTGATTGATTATAAGACTAAGACTACTTTATTTCCTTATGAAGATCCTATTGGTAAAAGAGTGTTTATCCAAGGTAAACCGATTACTGTGGTGGGAGTTTTAGTAGATAAGGAAGTAGCTTTTAGACCGCCTAATAATCTCTATCTTTATATTCCTTACAGTACTTTAATGAACCGCATTGTAAAACAAAATTACATCTCCTCAATTATTGTAAGAACTAAAGATGGGTTTGCGCCAGCTGTAGCAGAAGCTTCTATTACAAGCTTACTTAAAACTCGTCACGGAAGAGTTGACTTTTTTATGATGTCCTCAGATACCATCATGAAGTCTATTTCTCAGACCACAGGCACTTTTACCTTGTTAATTAGTGCTATTGCAGTGATCTCTTTAATTGTAGGTGGTATTGGTGTGATGAATATTATGCTAGTATCAGTAACTGAGCGTACTCGTGAAATTGGTATTCGTATGGCAGTAGGAGCAAGACGCTCTGATATCATGACTCAATTTTTAATTGAGTCTATAACTGTATGTATTGTAGGTGGCTTATTAGGTGTGTTCTTTTCAATGCTCACAGGTTTTATTTTGAAATTTGCAGCCCCTCAAATACCTTTATCTTTTTCTATTACCTCTATTATTATTGCGGTTTTCACATCCTCTATAATAGGTATTATCTTTGGATACATGCCAGCACGCTCTGCTGCAAGATTAAATCCTATTGATGCTTTAGCTCGTGAATAAGGAGTTTTATATGCAAAAAGGTAACAAACAAGACTTAGAAAATTTATGTGGTATTGATCCTTTGGTTAAACTTTTTGTAGATTTAATCTCCTTTGATACCCAATCAGATCCTGAATCTAAAACCACCCCTTCAACGGTAGGTCAATTGCGCTTTGGAGCTTATTTATTAGCTACTATCAATAAATTAGGCTATCTTGCAAAACAAGATAGCAATGGCGTGATTACAGTAAAAGTAGCAGCCACTAAAGGTTATGAGAAAGCTAAAAGCTTATGTATCCTAGCTCATATGGATACAGCTCCTGATTGCTCTGGGGCAAACATTGAGCCTTCATTAGTTAAAAACTATCAAGGTGGTGGCATTGAGCTTGAAAATGGTTTAGTTATCAATGATGCTTTATGTAAAGATCTTAAAAATCACAAAGGCGAGGATATCATTGTAACTGACGGTACTACTTTGCTTGGTGCTGATTATAAAGCTGGTATTAGCTGCATTTTACAGTTATTACACAATTTAAAAGTCTCTGACAACATTGTGCATGGACCTTTAACAATCATCTTTAGTGTAGATGAGGAAATTGGCTTATCCACAAAATATCTTGATGTAAAAGAATTTGCCTGTGACTATGGTCTAACCGTTGATGGTACTAGTGAAGGTGAGCTTGATATTGCAACCTTTAATGCTTACGGAGCTATTGTCAACATCAATGGTTTGTCAGTACATACAGCTGTTGCCTATAAAACCTTAAAAAATGCTATAACTATAGCCAATGAGTTTATGGGCCTGTTACCTCGAGATGAGACCCCTGAGACCACCTTTGGAGAAGAGGGCTTTTACCATGTGCATAAGATAGAAGGTAGCACTATAAGTTGTAAACTTAACATGATCATTCGTGATTTTACCCATACAGGTATGGAAAAGCGTTTACAATTTTTAGACAAAGCCAAAGACTTTATCAATCAAAAATATGGTAAAGACACTATTAGCATTAAGACTATGTTCCAGTATGCTAATATGCAAGAGCAACTTGAAAAGCACCCAAAGTTTTTACAAATTATCAAAGATGCTTATAAAGAGGCAGGTGTATCCGTATTTGAGAATAAAGTTAGAGGTGGTACTGATGGCTCTAACTTGTCAAATCAAGGTTTACCTACTCCAAATATTTTTACAGGTGGACTAAATTGTCATGGTCCATACGAGTGCCTACCAGTAGGAGCTTTTAATAAAGCTTATAAGGTGCTTGAAAACACAGTTCAAAAACTTGCTAATACAACTAAATAAAGGAAAAATATGTCAAAGATTTTACTTACAGGCGCAAAAGGACAAGTTGGAAGAGAGCTTGAAGAGCAACTTTTATTAAATAATCATCAAGTGATCTCCTGTTCTCACCACGATTTAGATATCACAAGTGAGGATGAGGTCGCCTCCATGTTTTTAAACGTGGATTTTGATTTAGTTATCAATAGCGCAGCTTACACTGCTGTAGATAAAGCAGAAGATGAAAAAGATCTTGCTTATGCTGTAAATGCCTTAGGTCCTAAGTATTTAGCAACTGCTTGTAAACAAAAGAATATTCCTTTAATTCACATCTCCACAGATTATGTATATGACAACAATATAGAGGATTTTCACACTGAACTTGAGACTCCTCATACTAACTGCGTCTATGGCAATACTAAGCTTTATGGTGAAAAGTATGTGCAAGAGTCAGGCTGCAATGCAGTTATCTTAAGAGCAAGTTGGATCTTTGGTCGCTTTGGCAAGAACTTTGTTAAAGCTATGCTTAATTTAGGCAAAACTCGTGACACTTTATCTGTAGTCTCCGACGAGCTTGGTAATCCAACTCCAGCAAGAGCCTTAGCAACTGATATTGTAGCTATTGCAAATCAATTACTACAAGGAAGAGTAGATGCCTTTGGTATTTATAACTATTGTGGTCATGAAGCTATAAGTCGCGATGAGTTTGCTAGAGTAATTTTTAAAGAGGCTTTAAAACATAAGCTTTTAGATCATGATGTGTTTGTGCGTTCCATAACTTCAGCCGAGTTTGGAGCTAAAGCTGTGCGCCCTCACGACTCTAGAATGAGCACGAAAAAGTTTGAAGAAACATTTAATTTAGCTTGTCCAAAATGGATTGATTATATTGAAGAAACTTTAAAAGCATAATGAAAAAAATTGTAGTAGCTTTAAGTTTAGCTCTTACTTTATCCGGCTGTACTTTATTATCCGGATGTACTTTATTTTACACCGATTATAAAGAGCCTGAGTTTCCAAAGGTTGCCTCCTTTAAAGATGCGCAAAAGTTTTTAGGGGAAGCAATTGCCGACGATTATTTTAAAGCCTTTAATGATAGCAATTTAACCAAAGCTATCGAAATTGCTCTAAAGCAAAACTATGACATGCAAAAGGCTTTTGTAAACGTTAAAAAAGCTTTACTAAACGTGGATATTGTCGCCACTGATAAACATCCATCGATGGAGGCAAATCTTGGGGCACAAACTAAAAGAGCTCTTGATCACCACGACAAATCTGTAAAAACATCTTCATCTAATTTTGCCATCTCTTATCAAGCGGACTTATTTGGTAAGTTAAATGCTCAAGATGAAAGTGCTAAAGCAGCTTTTGAAGCTACAGCCTATGATTACAAGGCTATGCGCCTTACTATTATTGAGGCTACTGCTAAAGCCTATTGGCAATATGCTTATGCTAAAGAAGCGGTAAAAATAGGTGAGGACGATTTAAAAGATTCTTTTACTCGTTTAAATTTAGTAAATCAAAAGTTTCAAGCAGGTGCAGCTAACAGTCTTGATGTAGATGATGCCCACATCAATCACTTAAAGGTACAAGCTCAATTAGATATTAGAAGAGCAAATTTTGCTAAAGCAAAAACAGCTTTAAATACTATGTTAGGCTTTACAGCTGATGCTGATATTACTGTTTCTGCTTTAGATGATGCTTCAATTCCAGCCTTTAGCACAGATGTGCCTTTAAAGTTATTACAAAGACGCCCTGATTTGTTAAAAGATGAAGCTTTATTAAAGCAAGCTTATGCTGATTACAATCTAGCAAAAGTATCTTTCTTCCCTGATTTTACTTTAAAAGCTGCTATTACAGGTGGAGATACTAATACCTTTGCAAATTTCTTTGCTAACCCAATAGGTGCCTTAGGCGCAACGGCTACCATGCCATTTTTAAACTTTAATGAATTAAGTTTAAGAAAAGACAAAGCTTATAAAGATATTGAATGGTGTCAGTTAAACTTTGTAAGTGACTACATCAATGCTGTAGCGGAAGTTTATGACGAAATTACCAATGTAGATTTATATCAAAAGTCCTTGATGACCTACAAACACTCTTATGAGTTAGCTGTTAGAAATTATGCTAGGTATGAGCAACGCTATCAGTCAGGCTTAGTATCTTTAACAGATTTCTTATCAAGTGCTGATACCATGCGTAATGCTAAAATAACTTATCTTGAGGCAAAATTAAATAACTTAAATACCACCATAACTTTAATGACCGCCTTAGGTGGTGACAATACTAAAGATTTAACAGAGCTTACAAATAAAGCTCTTGAAGACTAGAGGTCCCTATGACAATTACCTTAAGCTCCTGGAATGTAAATGGCATTAGAGCTGCAAGCTCAAAAGAAGGCTTTAACTGGTTTTACAACACTAATTACGATGTCATAGGTTTTCAAGAAACTAAAGCCAGCGTTGAGCAGATAAGTGATGAGATAAAAAACAAAGAAGGCTATCACTCTTACTTTTGCTCCTCAACCGTTAAAAAAGGCTATTCGGGTACAGCTGTTTTCTCAAAGCAAGAACCTTTAAAGGTTGAATATGAATTACCAGATCCTACCTATCAAGGCGAAGGCAGAATCATTCATTTAGAATTTGAAAAATTCCACTTCTTTAACGGCTATTTCCCAAATGGTGGTGCTGCCATATTAGATGAAAATGGCAAACCTACAGGTGAGTTTAAAAGAGTACCTTATAAGATGGGCTTTTTTGAAAGTTTTTTAGCCTATGCTCAAAAGCTTCGAGAAACTAAACCTATCGTAGTATGTGGTGATTTTAATATTGCTCATCGTGAGATTGATTTGGCAAGACCTAAAACTAACATGAATAATACAGGCTTCTTACCCAATGAGCGCGCTTTTATGGATAAGCTGTTAGCCTCAGGTTACATCGATACTTTCCGCTATATAAACGGCGATATTAAAGATGTTTACTCCTGGTGGTCCTACAAGACCTTTGCAAGATCTAAGAACGTAGGGTGGAGAATAGATTACTTCTTAGTATCAGACGAATTAAAAGATAACATCAAAGATGCCTTTATCGAAACAAACGTTACAGGATCTGATCACTGCCCAGTAACTTTGGTTTTGGATATCTAACATTTCTTTTTAAAAACAATTTAAGGAGCCTTTGCACTCTAGTGGTAAGGTGCTCCTACAAATTGCATTGTGCACAAAATGTGTTACAATCTAGTCAAGCAAATAAACAAAGAAATGATTTGCTTTAAGTTGTCTTACTTTAGGTAAGACATTTGTTTTTGTGTAGCTCTAATGGAGCGGTAAAGAGTAAACAAGTAAGGTATTTGCTCTTTATTTTATATAGTTTTAAAACTTTTTAGGTGATACCGTGAATAATAGTTTATTAAATTTAATGAGGACGAAGGTTTTGAATCTTATCAGTATGTTGCAAAATGCAACCTCATTTAACTATTATTGGCGATTTTATTCATACAATTAATTAGGCGGTTTTTAAAATGACTATAGACAAGAATTTGAACCTTACTCCGCCTAATGAAGCGGGGCATGGTATTGTAGATACGAGAATTAGTGATATGTATCAAGTGCTTCCACCAATTGCTGTAATTGAGAAATTCCCAGCAACTGAGTTTACCAATAAGTTAGTTTCCAAGACTCGTCGTGAGATCCACAACATCTTCAACGGCCTTGATGATCGTTTAGTTGTGATTACAGGTCCATGTTCTGTACATGATACCCAAGCTGCTATTGATTACGCAAATCAGTTAATGAAGTTACGTAAGAAGTATGAAGATCAGCTTGTAATCATCATGCGTGTATACTTTGAAAAGCCACGTACAACCGTAGGTTGGAAAGGTCTAATCAACGATCCAAGATTAGATGATTCTCATGATATTAACAGCGGTTTACGTATTGCTCGTAGCTTATTATGTGAGATCAATAGCCTAGGTATGCCAGCAGCTACCGAGTTCTTAGATCCTATTACAGTTCAATATATTGACGACTTTATTTCTTGGGGCGCCATCGGAGCTC
>JAEWPL010000056.1 GCA_023460615.1 Pseudomonadota bacterium
TTCTTCAAGGGCCCACACAGATTGTCCGTACTGATTTTTAAAGAACTTTTTAAACGCTTGGTTTATTTCGTCGTTGTCTTGCGTGACAACGGAATGGCATTATAGTCTTTTATTTTTTCTTGTCAAATATTTTTTTGATCTTTTTCAAAGTTTTGTTCCTATCTTTTTATATAAATCCCTTATTTATGCCTTTCTATTTTTTTGTAAACTTTATTTTCTACCATTTATTTCTGCAAACATTCACATTTACGTTTTATTGTTAACTATTTTAATTTGCGCACATGTTGCGAACACCACTTAAACTTTTTCTCAATTCTTACAATATAATCATCCTAAAAAAATCTACCATTTTTGTAGGATTTATCACTAGTTCTTTTTACTTTGCAGATCATGTAAGGCACATTTGATACTCAAAGTTCTTTCATTTGTACTTTTTAAGTGATCTTTTTCACGATTTTTTAATTTATTTGTTTTTACTAAAACGGTTTTCATAGAGTATCTAGATTTAGCATTCTTACACCGTTTAAGCCGTAATTATTTATTTTCCTTTAGTAGTAACTATTATCACTAATCTAATTTTTCTTCGGTTTTTCAATAAATTACCTTAAATTAGCCATTTATTAAGGTTTGAACTATGATAAATAGTGCGATTCTAACGATCTTCTAAAATCAATATCAAACAAACATAAGGCTACTCATATATGAAAGACTTTCTCAGATCTTGCTCGATTAAATCGAAACTGATTTTCAGTTTTCTTCTTATCGTTCTATTAACTGTTGTCCTCGACTTTTTCGCAATAAAAAGTCTCAACGAAGCAAAAGAATATGGTCAAGCTAAAGTAGAACATCTACAGCAACGTTATGGAAGAACCAGAAGAACTCTTGATGATGTAGGTATAATTCAACACAACGTTGTTAAAGCTTTAGATAATCCAACAGAAGCTAAAGTTTTTCTAGATGAGAATAATAAAATCATATCTAATCTTGCTGAGCATGCCGAAGCCTTGCAACTTACAAGATATCCAAAAGAGATTGGTGAAGTTAAAAAGGCAACCAAAGAATATATAGATTTCTACCAAAACGAGTTTTTACCTGCTTTCACTCAAGGTGATATTCAAACAGCAGCTAAGATCTTCTTTGATAAATCCTGCACTCCTTTCTTTACTATTTTTGAAAACATAAAACTTGTTAATGGATATCAAATCAAAGATTCCAAAAAGGCTCTAGAAGCTATTGAAAATGGTAGTACTATCTTCGTTATTATCGTATGTTCCGCAATTCAAGTAGGTATTGCTATCTGCTTGTGTGCTTATATTCCTTTTGTAATCACAAGACAATTAAAAGGTATATCACAACATGCATCAGAAATCTCTCGTGGTGATTTAACAAGACTCATTCACACCAAGCGTAAAGACGAATTTGTAACTTTAGTTACTGCGCTTGAGAGTATGCGCTCCTCCTTAAAAGATCAATTAAATAACATTACTAGTGTATCTCACGGTGTTTCTCATAGTGTTGATACTTTATCTTCGGCAGCAGGAAAAATTAGTGAAATCTCAACAGATAACCAATCTCGTGCTTTAACTGTATCTGCAGCTTCTGAGGAAATGGTTTCAACCACTAATGATATTGCTAAAAACTGTGATAATGCCTCTCAAATTGCAGAAACTTCAGCTAAAAGAACTACAGAAGGAATTAACATGGTTCAAAATGTTATTGAAAGACTTAATAACCATGCAGTTCGTTGCCGTGAAGATGCAGAATTAGTTAAAGCTTTAACTGAGCAGGCTCAACAGATTGGTGCAATTGTTAATACCATTGATGATATTGCAAATCAAACTAACTTGCTTGCACTAAACGCTGCTATTGAAGCAGCAAGAGCTGGTGAAGCGGGTAAAGGCTTTGCCGTAGTAGCAGATGAAGTTCGCGCTCTAGCTTCTCGTACTTCTAAATCTACCCAAGAAATTACCGACATGGTAACAAAAATTCAACATGAGGCAACTGCAGCTAATGATGCAATGCAAGAATCAGTAAATCAAATGGAAGGTATTACTGACGAAGCTAACGGTGTTGAAGAAATTTTTGACGATATTACTCAAAAAGTTCAAGTTGTTCATACACAGATCTCTCAAATTGCAACTGCAGCAGAACAGCAAACTGTTGCAACTTCAGAAATATCTTCAAACATGAAGAGTATTACAGATGGTTCTCATTTACTTGCAAATGAAATTGTTGATATCAACAAGTGCATCGAAAACTCAATGCAAGAAGTAGAGGATCTACTAAAAGTAATTTCTTTCTACAAATTAAGTTGACCTTAGTCTCACCTTATGTTTTATCCTTAGGAGCTAACGCTCCTAAGGATTTATTTTGCTAGCATTAAAGCAAGACCACTTTCTCTTTCTACTTTCTTTACAATAGCTTGTAAGAAAACTTCCTTATTTGACACGATAATTACTTTGTCGTTTGAATCTCTTGGCTTGGCTCTTGTTAAACCTGTATAAACTAATTCTTTAGTTAACACTGGATTTAATTTATCTGATAAAACCATACAGATATTTTGATATTCACTACCTTGAGACTTGTGAATAGTCATCGCAAAACCTTGAGTGTAATTAGACAATCTTTCAGGAGAAATTTCTCTTACCTTGTTACCATCTTTTGGAGGAAAGAAGATACGAGCCTTTCCGTTTTCCTTATCCTCGTCACTGCTGTAGGCCACAAAGCCGATTTCACCGTTATCAAGATTTAGGTTTCTGTCATTTTTGGTAACTAGGACTACTTGTCCTGGGAAAAAGACATCGTCAGCTAATAATTTATACTCAGTACTGTTCTTATCAAACTTTTGCTTATAAATGGCTTTTATTTTTTTACTTACAGCTTCATTTAAGGCATTTACACCTAAATCACCATCTTTGTTAGAACAAAGAATTCTAAATTCATCTAATAGCTTGAATGGATTCTGAGATTTTGATGCAAAATCCTCAGGGCTAATGACAAATTTTTTATCTACTAATAACTTTATAAAACCTGTTTTTGCTTTATCACTTGGGTTGTAATAATCCACCATGGTCTTAGCAATCAAATCAGAGAGTTTAGAGATTGATTTTTTATCCCCTTGCTCTACAGGATTGAAAATAATTTCATCACTGCCATCCCTTGGATTGATAAGATTGTGATTAGATAAAACCTCTTTGTTCTCATAGAGTAAATCAGACTCAAAAATCTCACGATTTAAATCTTGTTCTGTATGAGCTTGATTTACCAATTTTGCAAGATTACCAAGTTTTGAAGCATCAGAGAAACGGTGAGTAAAGGTCAATAAACTTACATATTTACCAACGGTATAGCTTTGACCAAATTTCTCTAAAAACTGCTCTTTTGAAAAACCTGTCATACTCTCAAGGATCTTTGATAAGTTATCCTCGATTGGAGTGTTTAAGTCACAACAAATATCAGACAACACAGAGCCTGGCTCTACAGAGCTTAACTGATCTTTATCACCTAACATGATTACTTTGGTATTAGGTCCAATAGCATCTAGTAACTTAGAGAATAAGGACAGAGAAATCATAGAGATTTCATCTACCACCAAAATATCACATGGTAGATGATGATCTTGGTTGTATTTAGGTACTTCTTGATGAGGGTAAATTCCAATTAAAGAGTGAACTGTACTTGCAGTATCAGGGATCAATTTAATTTTTTGATTATATAAATCCTCACTCTTGAATAATGGTAAAGCCTTGTTTTTTAAGCTTTCATTACTTTTACCACTTTGAATAGATTCAATCATTCTTCCTGCAGCTTTTCCTGTTGGAGCTGCTAGTAGAATACGAGGATCGCTAATTCCACTATTAGCAAGTAACAATAATAACAGCTTTAATACCGTGGTAGTTTTTCCAGTACCAGGGCCACCACAAATCACAGTAAAAGGAGAAAGTGTTGCTAAAGCCACAGCTTTCTTTTGACCGTCAGAATTTATCTCATCCTTAAATAACATTGCTAATTGAGATTTATATTTCTCAACAGTAGCATTATCAAGTTCTGAAACTGAACTTACTCTGTTTTTAATAAAGGCTGACACATTTTCTTCATATTGATAAAAACGTCTAAGATATACTCTAGCCTCTGCTTTATTGTCAAAATCAAAAGCCACTAAAGGACTATCATTTCCATCTTGGCAATTTATAAGTTGGCTTTTTTTAACATCCTTATTGAGAAGGAAAGTTAAGCAATCTTCAAGTAAGGAATCAAATTGTGCTTCCCAAAGAGTTTCAAGATCGCTATCGCCAAATAAAATCTTTTCTTTAACTAGTTCAAGTAAACTATCCTTTTTTAGGCGAATACAAATATCACCATTATCAAGTTTCAAGCTCATAAGCAGGAATAGAATATAAAACTCTACTGAAAACTCCTTTGGAAATTGGCGTTTGCAAAAATTACTCATGCCAATTGCTAAAGGGCTTACAAAAGATAAATCTGTACCTTCTCTAAGCAAAGTATCTAACTTTGTATCTTCAGTATCAGTAGTATCAACTTGATTAAAAGCATTAAAGAATTTTTCTAATTGAGTATTTAATTCTGCTTTTTTTGTAAAACTGTTCATGTTGTTACCTACTCTGCTGTCTCAAATAATTTGTCTAAACGTTCAACTAACTCAAAGTTAGGCTTAATTTGATAGATACCTGTACTTATGGTGTCTGTGCCTTTTTGTAAACCACGCAAGAATAGGTACATCACACCTCCAAAATCTTTCTCATAATCATAGTCTTTGACTATGGTCTTTAAGAAACGATGCAAAGCTACAGAATAAATTAAAATCTGTACATCATAACGGGAGGTAAAAATAGATTTGAACATCTGCGATGGGCTGTAATCTTTAAAATCTCCACCTAAGAAATTTGATTTGTAGTCGATTAAGAAATATTGATTTCCAATATCAGTTTCAAAATTAGCTACTAAATCTATACTACCTTTCATAAAGCCTTTAAAGTCATTAGCTTTTAACATAGGTAAATCAGCTTGAATGGTGTCGCCAAATTTCTTTGCTTCACTTTGATAGAACTCGTCACAAATTAAGTTAAACTCATCCATCTTAAACAGCTTACAAGGCATAAAGTATTCAAGCTCGCAAGCACATCTATCAGAGGTTAAACAAGATAAAGACAATGCGTTCCCATTACTATCAACGATTCCTAAATTAGCGTGTACTATTGAGAATAACCAATCAGTAAAATCTGAATTGAATACACTTATGTCTTCATTATATGGTTTTAGTAAACTTCCATATTTCTTGTTTTTATTGTTTATAGTTGTTTCCTCAACAAACTTTAGTAAACATCCTTCATTATTTTTATCAAAATTAGTACGAGACAATAAGTATTCCATCAACTCATGCAAAAAATCACCTGCGATATTGCCTTTAGTAAAAGAAAATTGCAGTAATTCCTCTGATGAGGACTCTTCTTCTAAAGCTTTAGGATCACTACTTAAATTCTCACCATTCTGCTCTGTAAACATGTGATTATGATTTCCACTTGTAATAGTAGAGTAAGAGGAGATAGTGTAGGATTTATCAATATCGCCTGCATTTAAAGTATTAACACTTAGGCTTGATGTTTTTTTAATATTTTTTTTCTTTTCTTTTGCTAAATAGTCTTTATATTCTTTCTTGCTATCATCTAAAAGGATATCTTCTGCCTTTAAGTGATCTTCATATAATGGCTTGAACAAATCTTGATTGGATACAGCCTTTAGAGAGCCATCTTCTGCCTTTGAATTGATAATTCTATTAAAGACTTTATAGATACTACCTTTATTAGTAAGGTTATTAAGATAAATAAAATTAGCAGCTTGTGCTCTAGTTAAAGCCACATATAACAATCTAACTTCTTCTTGAAGACTTGCTTGCTTTACAATCTCCTTTGTATCTATTGTTTTTTCTTTAGCTCCAAATTCAGATTTCAAAGACATGTTTGTAACAGTATTTGTCTTCTCATCCATTTGCAGATAAAAAGTTTCGTTATTAGGCACTAAGGTTAAATGTGCTGAATTTACATCATAAATCTTAAAGTTTGAGCTTTTCTTACTTACAGGATCGCTTCCATAAGGTAAGTAGAAGTATGGTAAAAAGGCAATAGGATACTGCAGACCTTTTGACATATGTACCGTATAGATTTTGATAAGCTCTTGCTCTGATTCTAGATGCTTTTTAGTTTCATCTTCACTAAAACAAGCATTTTTACTATCACTTTCAAGAGCTACTGACTTAAACCAAATCAACTGAGCTTGAGGACCAATTACCTTAGCATCAATACTTTGAATTAACTCTGCAATTTGATAATAGTTTGATAAAGCGCGCTCTCCTCCTTCTGTATCAAGCATAGACTTAATGCCATCATGACTTTGAAGGTAATGCGTAAAAGCACTTATAAATCCATGTTTTTCCCACTTTAAATAGCAATCGTGTAACAGACGAATTTCTTTATCAAAGTTGTCATCCTCAGTATTAAGAACAATCTCCTTACTGTTATCTCTTAACAAAGAGCAGGTAAGTAATCTATTTACTAGGGAAACATTAGAGTTATTACACATAGCTTCCATAAAATAGATAATATTTACAGATTCAGAAGATGGCTTATATTCACTTGAAAAGAAGGAGGTTTGAACCTCACTGCCAATCACAGATGATCTGTCAGAAAAGTACACTGACTTTAAACCAACTTCTTCTAAAGCAGCTTGGATTTGTAAACTTTCTTGTCCTGACTTTACTAAGATAGCTATATCGCTTGGTTTAATTTTGCGCTTTTTCGTTCTATCAGAGGATTTGTCTAAAATACCTTGAGTTAACACTTTTACAACATCACAAGCTAAAGCTTTTGCTATTGCAACTTGATATAGATCTTTTTTTAATTTTGGATTTTCAAACTCAAGCGTGTTTACATAATTTGAAATTGGTCGTTTATAAAAGTCGTCGTCGTTGTATTCATCTTCAAAATAGAATCTGCAAGAACCTGCTAATTTCTGATCTTCCTTTGGATAATTAACTCTCATAAAATCAATATTTGAAGGAATAAAATCAGCTTCACAATCTAAAGGTCTTGGCTCAAATCCTGGAACATTCTGTTCAAAAATAGCGTTTACACCTTCAATAATATTGCGAGAAGATCTGAAATTAGTATCTAAAGTATAGAGTTTTTCTACTTTAGCTTTAGCTTTATTATAAGAGTTGATATCCGCATTTCTAAAAGCATAGATTGACTGTTTAGGATCGCCAATTAAATAGCAAACTGCTTTTGATTGCGCCTGCTTTTTATCCTCAAGATACAATTTATTAAAGATTTCAAACTGAATAGGATCTGTATCTTGGAACTCATCAATCATAGCTACAGGATATTGATTACGAAGGAGCTTTGCTAAATTGTCTCCTCTTTTTTTATCAACCGTTAAGACAATAGCTAATTGACGTAATAACTCATCATTAGAAATTACATTATCGCGAATAAACAAAGAATCTAATTTGTTAATACAAAGAATGGAAAGTACATACTTGATGGTTTTAGAGTTTAAATCTAGTTTTTCTCTTATTTCTTCTAAATTATTTACCAACTGATAGAGAGTTTCTTCAAATTCTTGAGCTTCTAAAGGTAAATTAAATCTGCTATCTTTTCTAGCTCTTGATATCAAAGATTTATTGTCGTTTCCGTTGCTAAGGATCCTATTCGTTGCTTTGCCACTAGCTAATAGCAGATTTACAAGCTCCTTATTAAAGACCTCTGGTTCTAATTCCTTAAGATCTTCTATATTTGTAAACAGTGCATAAATTTCATCAGTAAATCCTTTATCACTTTCATAAAAAGGAGATAGATTGCTTTCTGTAACAACAGTGTGCTTTTTAAAACAATCTTGGATTTTCCATAATAAATCCCCATTCTCTCCTTCTAAAAGCTCTTTAATGATCTTTTCATAAGCTTTAATTAAATCTGTAAGCTCTTTTTCTAGAGTGTTGTTTGGATGTTGCTTTTTAAGGTTATAAATTGCATAACCAAAATAGCCTTCTTTAGGATTAAGATTACGTACGCTCTTTAAGAGGTTAATTGTTTCTTTAAGGGAAGTAGGATTTTGAGTGCCTAAAATTTCTAATAAAGTAGCTCTTTTGTCACCTAATTTGTCAGTATAAAAAAGATCTCTCCACACAGCAAACATTGCTTCATCTTGCAAGGCATTAGACTCTTGCTCTTGAATTAGTTGCACGTTGAAGGCTTTGCCTGATTCAAAGGCATAAACTTGATTTAAAGCTCTATTACAAAAGGAATGGATAGTACTAATAGGAGCATTATCGATATTTCTCTCTGCTCTATTTAGTAACCTTGCATATTTCTTTGCAAGATCTTGTTGGTTGCTTTGATTAAGGTAGTTTTCTAATAACTCTTTTAAGTTCTCATCACAATCAAGACTATCTAAAGTAGCTCCTTTACCAACTTTTTCAAATAGAATTCTTGTATCGTGAATTTTCTCAAGGATACGTGCTCTTAAATCAGAGGCAGCTGCATTAGTAAAAGTAACAATTAAGATATTCTCGATAGAAAGTGGATTTCCTTGATTGATATACAAAGAAGTATTCTGCTCTTGATTTAATTGTCCTAGTAGCAATCGTATTACAAGATTACTAATGGTATAAGTCTTACCAGTACCTGCTGATGCTTCAATTAAGGAAGTGCTATTTAAATCAAAAGTATTTACTTTTAGTGGAGTGATTTCTCTTAAGTTATTTTCTTGGTTTTGCATTTTTTCTGTCCCACTATTTCTTAATTGATGCTTTGATGATTGATACTAAATCTTCCTTAATTGAATCCTTAATGATTGGTACTATTTTTTCTTTAATATATTCAAAGAAGGAAATAATTAAATACTGCTGATCATCTGACAATTCATCAAAATGATTAAAGATATCTGCACCTTCAAATAAAAAGGCAGCGGCATCATCTTTCTTAAATAACTCAGCCTCGCCGTTGTCATTCCAAAGCTTGACTAGAGCATCTTTTACCTCTAATTCTTGATAATTCTTGTCTTCATTGTATTGAACAGAGAAATACTCTTCGATTAGTTTAGAGCTTACAGGTGTAGGGATAGAGCTAAACCTAATGTAAAATTCAATTAAATCATTTAACAGTAACTTTAGATTCGCAACTGAATACTGTTCTCTATCAAAGACAAATCTTGTACACTCGCCATCCTTAGTAAAGATGTAATGAGTAATTTGGGTATGAGGCTTTTCAATTGCATAAATTACAGAATTGATTAAAGCTTGTATGTAGCAACTAAATGAAATCTTGGCTTTTTCATGCCATAAATCTAAAATAATATTGCTGTTTTTCAAAAGAGTGCCACTAAATACAGCACTTACAACTTTAGTCTTTTCCTCTGTTTCTTTTATAGGAATAGGAAAATCTAACTTAAATTCAGTTTCTTGTATATTTTTGCCATTATTTAATACAGCTTTGGCTTGCTTTACTAGATCTTCAGCTTGTTTTACAAAGTCGCCTTTTTGATTTTCTTTTAATTGACCAAAAGGAATACAACCTTTTTGATACAACATTTCAAAATAATCACTTGCAACTGTGTAATTTGATGAGCTTAAATTCTTATCAAAATAATCCTTTAGATAAGAATTCTTATCTCTAAAAGCAATCTCAAAAGGCTCTTCATCTTGTAAAGTATTGCTATAGTTTACGTTTAAAGAAATATTAAAACGCTCTTTTAAAAATTGTCTTGAACAGCCTCTAAACAGTTGTAAAAGATCGTTATAACCTACCTGATATTGATTTTGTATTGGAAGATAAGCTTCTTCTCTCAAGCCTAAAGGCTTAATTTTCTGAAGTTCACCTTGAAGTTTTCCATCCCAGAAACTACCAACATTAAATGACAATACAGCATTATCAGCTTGATAGTTTTTAGGATCATATGAGTTTAAAGTTTCCTTATGGAAAATTGCTTCATAAGGAGTTTTATCATTTGTCTCAAGCTTAAAGTGATCGTTTATATAATCTTTAAGCTCAGTTAACACAACCGATGGGTTTAGCTCTGCTTTATTAGTTGGAGATTCACCAAGATATGATAAATACAAGCTCTCTTGTGCAGATAAAATAGCCTCTAAAAAGATAAATCTGTCATCGATAATTCTTGATCTGTCATTCTTTCTCTTAAAAAGAGGATTGCCCATTAAATTAAAACTTGGAGCAGTATCTTTTCTTGGGAAATCCGTATCATTTAAACCTAAGATATAAATATGCTTGAAAGGCACTGCTCTCATTGGCATTAAAGAGCAGAAGTTGATACTTCCACGCAAATATTGATTAGAGTCATGGGTATTGCCAAAAGCATGGATAAGCTTTGCTCTAAATACAGGTAAAGTGATCTTAATTTGAGCCTCAAGCTCATCACTATCATTTTTCAAATGGCTAACAGCCTCATTCATCTCAACTAAAATGTCTTCGACTAATGAGCATTCATATTGTGTTTTTGGATCTTGAACAAAGCAACCATCTAAAATTAAGTTCTTAAGTTTATCTGTCCAGACCGCTGTTTCACTTGAATCTAAATTAGGATCAAACTCTGCTCTTATTTGATTTAACTTATCAATAAAAGCATATAACTTGCCTAATAAAGTGTAATCTGACGATTCAAAGTTATCAAAACCAGAAGTGTCATGACCAGAGCCTGTCATAAAGCCATAGAATAATCTATCAAGACCTGCTTCAATGGTCCAAGGAAGATTGATCTCCTCCTCTGTATGTAATTGAGAGCAGACATCCTTTTGATTAAAGCCCCAGTGAATATTGGTGTTATTAAACCAACTAATAATCACTGACAATTCTTCAGTGCTTATATTAAATTTTTCTGCAAGTGGCTTTACGGATAGCAACTCAATGATCAAATTAGCGCTAATAGGACTTATACCGATGGACAATAACTTGATGATAGCATCAGCAACTTCATTTGAAGATTGAGTGGATTTATCACTAACTGTATATGGCAAATAGCAAGGATCCTCTTTTTCAATAGAGCCAAATACAGAATCAATGTAAGGAGCGTAGGTTTCAATATTTGGAACCATCACCAAAATATCTTTTGGCAATATTGGCTTATCACTGTTTTTAATGCTATTTAAGATTGAGTCTCTTAAGACTTCTAACTCTCTTTTTATAGTATGACAAGCGTGTACTTGCAAAGATAGATCATTGCCTTTTATAGTTTGCTTTTCTTCAGTTGGAGAGCTTAAATTAAGTAAACTGTCTTTTACATAATTTAATAGAGTATGTGTTTTCTCATCGTCATTAACGCTATTGGCAAAACAATGAGTAAAATCAATCTCATTATCTTTAGATAACAATACGTTGAGGGTAT
>JAEWPL010000057.1 GCA_023460615.1 Pseudomonadota bacterium
AAAAAAATGGCACTATATGTAACAACTAACGTATCTTCTTTGAACGGTCAAAGAAGATTAAGTAACGCGACTAAGTCTCTTGATTCTACTTATCAACACTTAGCTTCTGGTAAACGTATTAACTCTGCTAAAGATGATGCTGCAGGTTTGCAGATCTCTAACCGTTTAACCAATCAGATTGACGGTTTAAAGCAAGGTAATCGTAATGCTAACGACGGTATCGCTCTATGTCAAACTATGGAAGGTGCTCTAGATGAGACCACTACCATGTTACAACGTATCCGTACTTTAGCAATTCAGGCAGCTAACGGTACTAATACCACTGTAGATAGAGTTGCAATTCAACAAGAAATTGCTCAGTTATCTCAAGAAATCACTCGTATTGCATGTAAGACTACTTTCGCAGGTCGTCAATGTCTTGCAGGTGTCGATGGTGCTGATAAAGGTGGCGTACTTGACTCTAAAGGTCAATGTGCCTTCCAGGTAGGTGCTTACGCCTTTGATACTTTATCTATCAGTATGTCAAAAGGCTTTACCTTATCTGGTATCTTCCAGAGTGCTCACCCTGGTATAGATATTACCGATCAAGACAAAACTGCAGAGCAAACCGCAGGTCTTTATATCGGTGCTGACGGTCACTTTGAATTTAACTGTTACACTCAATGTAATGCCCAGTACACAATTCAAGCAATCGACGATTTAATCAATATCGTTGATTCAAAGCGCGCTGAACTTGGTGCTATTCAAAATCGTATGGAATCAACCATCCGTAACCAAGAAAACGTTGCTGAAAACGTCTCTGATGCAAGATCTCGTATCCGTGATGCAGATTATGCTGAGGAGTCCTCTAACTTAGCAGCTCAAAACATTATTCAACAAGCTGCAACTACTATTTTAACTCAGGCTAACCAAAGACCTTCAATTGCAATGTCATTATTAAATGGAGGTTAGTCTAAGTAACTATTAAAACCTAAAAGGTTTCTCTCCTGAGCATTTAATGCTCATTGGCCGGGGGAACAAAATTACCTCGGCCCTTTTTGAGAAGATCCTAATATGGGGAACAACTATTTTTTAAATCACCTTAAGACCTCAGGTTTTGAGGGCGTTTTGTTTGCTTTTACTAAAGTAATTTGTAAAAGCATCCATTTTTACCTAATACTTTAACTTTTATATAAGGTATGTAGCTTTATATAGTAAAACCTCATCTAAACGAAAAGATCCTTATCTAAAAATTACCTCTGTTATTAAATGCTTTTTAAAGTAGCCAATGTTTTCTTGCAAACTAAATGCAAAAGTTCATTATGCTATTGGCTCAAGTCATCAAAACTTGCTCATAATTCAAGATATCAGGTCAAAAGCTATCTAAACTGTAGCATATTAAAGATCCAAAACTTGTATTTAGAAAAGAATTGTATCTAGCCTAAAACTATTAAGAATTTAAAGTTTTTAGTTTGAGATCTATTATTCCACGATAAAACTTTTGACACTTATACCTAAAATAAGCAGTATATGCGGTGGCAAAAAATTGCCTCCTTTTCCATCTCTACTATTAATAGTTAATTAATCATCAAACCAATATTCTTTAATAATTTAAATATCCTTTAATTTTCAATATGTTATTCTATTACTTTTCTATATTTTAAAAACTTGGCACGATTATTTCATATAAATAATTATCCAAGAGAGTTATTATTTTTGGAGAGAATAAATAATAACAACAGAGCCTCTTAGGATGTAAAAAACACCAATTATGTTGGATTTTTTGGGGAGAAAATAAAAATGGCTCTATATGTAACAACTAACGTATCTTCTTTAAATGGACAAAGAAGATTAAACAACGCAACTAAGTCACTTGATTCTACTTATCAACACTTAGCCTCTGGTAAACGTATTAACTCTGCTAAAGATGATGCTGCAGGTTTGCAGATCTCTAACCGTTTAACTAATCAGATTGACGGTTTAAAGCAAGGTAATCGTAACGCTAACGACGGTATTGCTCTATGTCAAACAATGGAAGGTGCTCTAGATGAGACCACTACCATGTTACAACGTATCCGTACTTTAGCAATTCAGGCAGCTAACGGTACTAATACCACTGTTGATAGACAAGCTATCCAAGAGGAAGTTGAACAACTATCGCAAGAAATTACCCGTATTGCTTGTAAGACCACCTATGCAGGACGTCAATGTATTGCTGGCGTTGGTGGTAAAGATAAAGGTGGTGTATTAAATAAGGAAGGTACTGTAGCTTTCCAAGTTGGTGCATATGCTTTTGATACCTTATCTATCACTATGTCTACAGGCTTTACAATGTCAGGTATCTGTGAGGGTGTAGGTAACCTTCCTGGTGGTACAAAGATTGATGCTGGCACTGATAAATCAACAACCACTACTGGTATTTATAAAACAGCTGATGGTCATTTCTGCTTCTCAGTATATACAGCATCTTCAGCTCAACACACTATCGAATCTATCGATAAGATGATTAACATGGTGGACTCAAAGCGTGCTGAACTTGGTGCTTTACAAAACCGTATGGAATCTACCATTCGTAACCAAGAAAACGTAGCAGAGAATGTTACTGATGCAAGATCACGTATCCGTGATGCTGATTACGCAGAAGAATCCTCTGCACTAGCAGCTCAAAACATTATTCAGCAAGCTGCAACCACTGTATTAACTCAAGCTAACTCAAGACCTCAAATTGCTCTAAGCTTGCTAGGTGGTTAACCTAAAGTAATAACTCCCCATAGATGATCCTTTAATTAGGATCATCTAGGTGAGAATAGTTTAAAAGATTTTAGATAAAGATAAGCAAGAGAAAAGGTTAGGCGTATACAGAAATACCGACCATATTTTGTATCTGCTCTCTTTTATCCTGATTTTGAACTTGGTTATAAGCAAAAATTTGAGTGGATTGAGGTTTACGTTGCATGTATTCTTGAGATACTTGCGCAAAGGTCTCCTCATCAGCTTTTGCTGAATACTTTTCTTGATATTCAACCGTCTTCGCTTCTTGTTTTACCTTGTCATTTAATGCTGGCTTTTCAAATAAGTTCTGACGTGCAACTCTTTGATTTTGAGTATTAGTAATTACTTGATAAGCATAATTGTTAGCATTAACTTGGTTAATTGCCATAATTCTTTCCTGTACTTAAGACAAAAGCTTATATAAGCTCTTTCTATATTTTAGATGCTAATGGCAAATTTTGCCACTTTTGAAAAATATCAATGTTAATCTTTTGCACTAGGTCAAATTAATGCTGCTCGTTTACCTTTTTCCAGGTAACCTCATTGCGCACATAAAGAGGCAGTGCATTCTCAGGATTTACAACATCACCTTGTTTAAATAAACGCTCACCTTCTTTTAGCATATATTGAGCTTGAGGGAAAGAAGCTTGCTTTTCAAAGGCTGAATTTAAGCCTTCTTGTTGTAAAAGCTCAATACCAGAGCCACAAGTTACAACATTTTGACAGTCTTCAATTTGTGATAAGACATAATCTAAAGCAACTTTAGGAGGAAGTACCTTTTCCTCCCCTAGTAACTCTAAATTGTCAGCATCAACTTTATATACAGCAATATAAACTTCGTTCATGCGCGCATCGATAGAGCTTACGATGTAAGAAGGATTAAAAGCTTTAGATAAAGCTTCTAAAGCTAAAGTTTTTAAGGAGGTTACTTTTGCTATTTTTAAATT
>JAEWPL010000058.1 GCA_023460615.1 Pseudomonadota bacterium
GAACCGACATTCTTCTCACTTATTACAGTGATGCTTCCCCCCATAAGAGTTACGAGGTCCTTTACAATGCTCATTCCAAGTCCAGATCCTGGTCTCTTCATTATATTCTCATCGTCTTCCCTGCTAAATGGCTCGAAAATCTTCTTCAAGAAATCATCTGACATACCAAGACCTGTATCGGAGAATGTAAAACGATAAGTCACCTTACCATCCCCCTCTCCGATCATGCTGGTCTTTACTTCCACAAAGCCACCCATCTTATTGTACTTGATGGCGTTCGAGATGATATTTGTAAAGACTTGGCGTACATGAGAGGGGCTACCAATAACTTTTCTGTGCTTTATATTCTCGTAGTCATCGTCAATTATTCTTACACCCCTGTCTTTTGCTGCAGTAGAAAGCATCTCTATAGAATCAGAGAGAGTCTCAACGATATCAAAGCTTTCATGGGAAAGAGTTATACCACCACTCTCAAGGCTTGACATCTGAAGAATATCCCCGATAAGTGACATCAGGTGCCTATTTGAGGAATCGATTTTGTCAAGGCAATCAGAAACCACCTCTTCATTACCTAGATTCTTTTTTGCAATCTGGGCCATACCCATTATTCCATTTATAGGAGTCCTTAGATCATGGCTCATTCTTCCCATGAAGTTAGTCTTGGCTTTGTTTGCCATATTGGCTTCATCCATGGCCTTCTTCATATCTTCTACGGCCTTTTTCTGGTCCTGTGTCAGATAGTTGAGACAGACAAGAGTGCTGGCCATAGCTGCTGCACACCAGTCGATTCTTATATTGGAATATAAAGCCTGGATTATCATACCGGCTAGTAAAAGAGAGAAAGAGAGGAAGAGTACTAAGATATCGTGAAATCCTTTCTTTTTTGAAACCAATATAACTTTGACGACCATGTATAAAACGCCAGCAAAATAAGCGATTATATAAACGAAATAAAACGGTCCGTGATGATAGATATTATCGTTTGTAAAGTAGAATATTTTATCTGTAAAAACAGAAGAGAAAATAACAATGGCACTGATCGTCAAAGGAATAATATGATAGAGCTTTGGCTTTTCTCTCGAGATAGAGAGTGCCATCGCCACAGGTATTACAGGTGCAACCATTAATTCAACGCTCTTGATCAATATTAAGAGGCCTCTGAACTCAAGAGGTAATAATAGAGGGGCGGCAACACCGAACCACTCACAAAAAGCGGCGACAACAACCAAATAGAATACTTTTACAATGCTATCAGCCACATCCAGGCTAGTTGCCTTAATACAAATAATCTCAATCAAGAGAGTAGCAATAGTAAGAAAAGTTAAAGCTGTATACATTTTGAATCCATCGTTAAATATTTCTATCATATTTCCCTCTTAGAATGTCATATTTGTTGTCTTTGGGATGGTTAAGGTCACCTTTGTACCTTTTCCTTTCTCAGACTCTATATTGACTGTTCCTCCACAGAACTTTTCAAGCCTAGAACGAGTGTTGCTTATTCCAACTCCATCTGGAACCAGGGTGGAATCAAAGCCAATTCCGTCATCATCCACTCCTATAAGGAAAGAGTCACCCTCTTCCCTGCTCCATAACCTAATTGTACCACCACCCTTGGGTAATAATCCATGTACTATGGCATTTTCAACTATGGGTTGAAGTGTAAGGACTGGCAAGAAGAAGTTATAAGCCTCAATATCGTGTTCCACTGCTATCTTATCTGGCCTGATATTTGCTTCCAACTCCAGATAAGAATCTGCATGCCTCACTTCCTCTTCAAATGGCACTGGCTCATTCTTTCCTACACTATTTAAGTTCATTCTCAGATATGTAGCGAAACTTGATGTAGTGGCCTCAGCCCTCTTCGGATCCTTTTGAGCCATATCTGCAATGGAGGCCAGAACACTCTGAATGAACAAAGGTTGGATATTACCCATCATTACTTTCTGTTCAGTTTCTTTTAGTTCCGTCTCTTTCTTCTGAAGTTCTATAGACTGGTTATAAGAAATCATTCTATTTTTCTGGTTTATTACTACATACACAAACAACAGGGAAAGAGATGTGAAGGAATAGAAGAGACAGTTTATTTGAGTTACATACTCCAGAGTAAAAGCGACAATAGGAATAATGGCATATAGAGAGAAATATATAACCATTTTCTTCTCCATCTTCTTTCTTATCTTAAAAAAGATGGTTGCATCTGGAAGCAATAGGCAGAATATCAAGATGGCGATAAAGAAATAAATATGATTATACTCTGGATAGAAGGCCTTATTAAGTGTAAAAAACCAATCATTCCAATAACTTGATATCCAGAGAATCAGAGAAATCCCCGCTACAGCACAAAAATAGTGGAGTGGATATTCTATCTTGATCTCGTAGTTCTCATTAATGTATGCATAGAGATAGAGTGAATACAATAAAACCAAGAGAATATATAGAATAAAGTTGACAGTCCAATCTATTTCATATAAAAGGAATATTCCCTTTCCCCTGTACTCACAGAACCATAGGAATATATCTGTAGTTAAAACTGAAAACTCTACAATGAGAGAATATTTATAATACCAAGAAGCTGTAAACTTCTCTTTCTTGCCTCTGCATCCCAATAGATAGAGTATGGCGATTAAAGTAGCCATATAGAGTTCGATCCACATATTCTCTAAAGGTGTCATATGTCGTCTTCCTCCTTTTCCCAAACTCTATCTTCCTTGAGGCAATTGGAGTCATAAAACTTCGGAATAGTCATGACTACGTTGGTTCCCTTTCCTGGGATAGAAAATGAGTCCATAGTTCCATGGCACATCATCTCGATCCTTATCTTTGTGTTATCGACTCCGATATGTGTCCTTCCGTCGTCTTTCTTCTTTTCTTTGGTGTCATATCCTACACCATCATCAGAAACAATGACATACCAGTTGGTGCCGTCTTCCTTTGAAGAGATATTTAAGTGCCCAACTCCGTCTTCTTTCATACATAATCCATGCTTTACAGCATTCTCAACCATAGGCTGCAAGGAGAGGGCTGGAAGGCAGAAGTTTCTTGGTCCGATGTCATATGAGATCTCCAACTCGTCGCGGAATCTTACTTTTTCCAGTTTAAGATATGTCCTTGCATGGGAAAGCTCCTCATTGAAAGGAACAGGCTTATCTTTCTTTAATGACTCAACGTTCATCTTCAGATATTTTGCAAAAAGCCTTGTAGTTCTTGCAGCTTCCTTCGGATTTCTTCTACAGAGGATGCATATTATATTCAATACATTATAAATTAAGTGGGGCTGAATCTGGCTGATCATTACATGACGCTTAACGTCCTGCAGCTCTCTTTCCTTTTTCTCAAGATCTATCTTCTGCTCT
>JAEWPL010000059.1 GCA_023460615.1 Pseudomonadota bacterium
ATATTGGTATAGCCCATTTTATTCATGGCTTGTAACTCTTCTTCAATTTCAGGGAGAGTTAACACCACGCGTTTGAATTTATTAGCTACACTAAAACCACAATAAGCACACTTATTTGAACACAAATTTGTCAAATACAAAGGCAAATACATGTTAATGCAACGGCCAAAGCGCTTTCTTGTAAGTTGCATACTCATTTGTACCATTACATCTAAGTAATGGGTACGGGCACGCTCACTAATTAAAGCTGCAAAATCGTCAATGGTGTGGGCACCTTGTTTTGCTAATGCAAGCTCAATGTCTTTGTCGGTTTTGCTATCTACAAGCTCTTTGAATTTATCAACATCATATTTTGAGAGTACATCAAAAAAGCTCATTTATTTCATAGCCTCCTTCAAAAAAGCCTCCATAGGAGAGGTGGCTTTAGCGCTAGTTGACTTAATAGCAAGACCAGCTTTATAGGCTTTACGTCCAGCCTCACAAGCAGCTTTAAAAGCCTCAGACATTAACACAGCATCTGCTGAAGCTGCAATTGCAGTATTAACCATTACAGCATCTGCGCCCATTTCAAAAGCTAAAGCTGCATCAGATGGAGCACCAATACCAGCATCTACAATAACCGGTACATGGGACTGCTTAATGATAATCTCAATCATAGCTTTAGTTTGTAAGCCTTGAGCTGAACCAATAGGAGCACCAAGTGGCATAACAGCACTAACACCAATTTCTTCTAGGCGTCTTGCTAGCACAGGATCTGCTTGAATGTAAGGGAATACTTTAAAGCCATCCTCAACTAAAACTTTGCAAGCTTCTAAAGTTTCAATTGGATCAGGAAGTAAGTAACGTACATCAGGGTGGATTTCAACTTTAATCCAATCGGTACCTAAAGCTTCCCTTGCTAAACGAGCAGCAAAGATAGCTTCCCTTGCGTTTTTAGCACCAGAGGTATTAGGCATTAAAGTAATGTTAAGCTCTTTTAGTGGATCTACAATCTCGTCTTGATGAGTCTTAACATCTACTCTTTTTACTGCCATAGTAGCAATTTGAGCGCCACTTGCTAGTGCTGACTTTTGTAAAACTTCAGCAGATGCGTACTTACCAGTACCAATAATTAGTCTACTGTCAAACTCACGACCTGCTAATACTAACTTGTCTGCCATTTTTAACCTCCTGATACCATGTTATAGACATCCACGTTCATGCCGTCTTTTAGGATCACATTATCAAAAGTATCTTTTTTAATAATGTCTTCATCAATTGCTACAGCAACACCATCTTTTAACAGTTGTTGCTCTTTTAAAAACTCACTTAAAGTAGTGCCGTCTTTAATGGTTAACTTGTGTTCTTGATTAAAAGTAATTTGAGCCATACTAATCTCCATTAGTGCAGTACTTTAACCACACTTGAGTTTCTTTGTCAGGATCTTCTGCTTTGGTAATACCTGTGATTAAAGCAACAGAGCCAACACCTGTTTCTAAGACATCTTCAACGTTGTGTAATTTAATTCCACCTATAGCTACGGTAGGCACTAAATCCTGAATAATCTCTTGCTCTAAAGCAAGTTTAAACACGCCTTGAGGTTTAGATGGCATCTTTTTACTTTGAGTTGGGAAGATATGACCTAAAGCAATATATGATGGTTGCAACTGCATTGCCTTTAGCATTTCATAAGCGCCATGAGTTGAAACACCTAATCTTAAACCTGCCTCTTGAATACTCTTTAAATCAGCCGTTTTTAAATCTTCCATACCAAGATGTACACCATAGGCATGAGCTTTAATTGCCAACTCATAATGATCGTCGATAAATAAACGAACAGATCTTGGTTCACAAAAATCAACCGCTGCCTTAATTTTGTCAAAAAGCTTAGGATCTGATTTATCCTTAATACGTAATTGAATGGTCTTCACGCCTTGATTTACCAATCTTTCAATCCACTCAACGCTATCTACTACAGGATATAAACCTAAGTGTAGTGGGCATGGAGCAAAGCGCTCTGAATATGAAGGGAACCCCTCCTCAAATACTTGAGGAAAATCGTCAAGCCAAGTTGGCAGACCATGATGCCCTATAGGTGGTCTTAAATCGTTTTGCTCAAGAACTTCATGAGCAGGCTCTTTTATACCACCTGTTACATAAGCTTTAGCAAGTACCATTGCATCATGTGGTGCAAAATCGTTAGCTAAAAAGGCTGCTAAAGATGAGGATAGTGCACAACCACCACCATGGGCACCTAAACCTTCAACCTTTGGACACACTAATGAGAAAGAAACTTCTTTTGAGGCGAAGTAATCTTTTGCATCTGTGTTTTCTATGTTGTGTCCACCTTTAATCACTACGTTTTGACAACCTAAATCTAAAAATACTTTTGCTAAAGCCTGAACACCTTTTTGCTTAAAATCCTCTTTTGACCAAGAGGCAAGCTCTAATGCTTCATTTAGATTTGGAGTAAAAATAGTTGTGTGTTTTAAGATATCTTTTAAGTAAGATTTTAAATCCACTGAGTGCAGATCCCCTGCAGTACCTGTAAGTACAGGATCCCATACTACAGGAATATCTTTAAACTCGTTGTCTAAATACTTTAATAGGATTTTTAGTAATCTGTCATCACTTATAAGACCTACTTTTATAGCGCTAATAGCTTTTGAATCTTCAAAAGCTAGCTTTAAAGTATCTTCAAATAAAACTTCATCAGTAGGTACTACCATGGAGATCTTAGATAAAGACTGACTTGTAAGTGCAGTTACACAAGGTAGTGCAAAGGCGGCATTATCATGAACACTAATGCAATCTGCACTAATGCCTGCCCCACCTGAGGAATCTAAACCTGCGACTACTAATACTAAAGGGCGATTATGCTTTAACATTGAACTTTGCCTGTAATTTACGATTTAATCTAATTGGACAGAAACGAGGACCACACATTGAGCAGAAAGCAGGCTCATGAGATTTAGCACACTCCTCAGGCATTTGTGAGGACCATACCTCAAATGCATTTTGAGGATCTAAAGATAGTGCAAATTGATCATACCATCTAAAGTCAGCTCGAGCTTTTGCCATGGCGTTATCTCTTGC
>JAEWPL010000060.1 GCA_023460615.1 Pseudomonadota bacterium
GTAGTGGTAAAACTTATATGAGCGGTTTTGATGCCATGCAATTTAATCCTAATAAATTGTTGTTTGTTGTGCATCGTGATCAGATCCTAAATAAGGCAAAAGAATCTTTTGATAGAGTTTTAGCTCCTTGTTTTAAGAATAATTACACCTCAGGATTTTTTAACTCTAAAGAGAGGAATACTTCAGCAAAATACATTTTTGCCATGAAAGAGTCTTTAGCTAAGAATCTAGAGCAATTTTCAGAAGAAGCCTTTGATTACATTGTAATTGATGAGGCTCATCATGCTACAAGTGCAGGTTATAAGCAAATCTTAGATTATTTTAAGCCTAAGTTTTTATTAGGCTTAACTGCAACTCCTGAGCGTTGTGATAGTGGTGATGTCTTTAGCTTATTTGATAATAATGTAGCAGTCGAGATAAGACTTAGAGATGCGTTGTACTACGATTTAGTTTGTCCTTTCCATTATTTTGGCATTACAGATGCTGATGGAATTGATTACACAAAACTTAAAAAAGCACCAGGTGAAGAAGGGTATCTTGACGAAGTTGCTAAATTGTTGATGGTATCAAGACGTGTTGACTACATAATTGAAAAGTTAAAGTTCTATGATCACGATGGTGATGGTAAAGCTAAAATTCTTGGTTTCTGTGCTAATACTGAACATGCTAAATACATGGCAGACGAGTTTAATAAGCGCTTATCTCCAGATAAAAAAGATTATGCAGTAGCTCTTTTAGGTTCTGATAGTCCTGATGTAAGAGATAAGTTTGTTAAAAAGTTAGAAGATGATAATGATCCTCTAAATGTAATTTTTACAGTGGACATCTTCAATGAAGGTGTTGATATTCCATCAGTTAATACCATCTTGATGCTAAGACCAACAGCATCTCCAATTATTTTTGTGCAACAACTAGGACGTGGTCTTAGAAAATTACCTAACAAGGAATTTGTTACGGTATTAGACTTTATCGGTAATTACCAAAAATCATTTTTAATGGCGATAGCCTTAAATGGAAAGACCAACTACGATAGAGATTCATTAAAAGTTGCTGTAAAAAACAACTTTGCAGATATTCCTGGTAGTACTCATATCTACATGGATAAGATCTCCAAAAAGCAAATCCTAAAGCAGCTTGAACAAGAAAAGTTCTATTCAAAAAAATATCTAAGGGATAACTATTTCTCCTTCAAAAAGATCAATGGCAACAAAATACCAATGCTTACAGATTATCTAAAGCAAGATGGTGCATATGATCCTATGAACTTTACTAAAACAACTTATTCAACCTATTTTGACTTTGTAAAAGATGTGGAGTTTAAGAATAATCAAGAATTGCCATTATTAGTAGAGCCTGTAGGTGAAGCCCTTTTAAAGTTTATTCATAATCTTTTACTACCAGCTAAACGTCCTTATGAATTTGTGATTTTAAAGGAACTATTTAATGCTAAAGATCATCAATTGAAAGTAGGCGATATTTTTTCAAAGTTAGATAAATATATTGAAAATCCTCTAAAGGTTACTTTTGATGCTTCAGTAAACTTCTTATGTGGTGCTAATTTTGATGCAAATGAGCTTAAGTCATATCAACAAATTATGCTGAAAAAAGATGGAGATACACTTTCATTAAATCGTTCTGTTATCGAGTTTTTAAACAATCAACATAACTTAAAAGAATGGGTACAAGACGCTTTAGAGTACGGTTTAAGACGTTACGAAGCAGAGTTTGGAACTACAAATTATGGAATACCTTTCTTTAAACTTCATGCAAGATATTCCATGAGGGATACTGCTTTATTATGTAATTATGAAAAGACTCATTCTGCCATTAGAGGTCAAGGCTTGTTTACCTCTTTAAAGAATGAATACTTGCTCTTTGTCGATCTCTATAAAGAGGAAGGAATAAAAGAATCAATAAATTATGATGATTATTTTGTTTCACCAAAGGAATTCCATTGGCAATCACCAAATAGCACTAAGCAAGAGTCAGAGATTGGTAGTAACTTAATCAATAACGTTGATAATAAAGTTAATCTACATCTTTTCGTAAGAAAATATCCTAAGGTTGAAAATGTTACAGCAACTTTTATATATGTCGGTAAAGTAAATACCATCAAAGGATCTGCTAAGGGAAATAAGCCAATCTCCATGAATTTTAAGCTTGAAAATGAACTTCCTTCAGATTTGTACGAAGAGTTAACTACGATTGTAAAGCTTGATGAAAAGGATAAAGAAGAATAACAACACTTATACCTTTTGACGTCCATAAGTGTCGTTTTATGAAGTTTTACTTTTTGTTAGACTTGTTATAAATCTCTGGATCACATGCTGTTTTACTTTTGCTAACTTTACCGTTATTGCAAAGATATTTTGTACCTATACACTTTGCAATACCACCCATCTTTCCAGAGCAAGGCTCTCTGCCTCTAGCATCTGCAGAGTTTGCTAATACAAAGCTACAACATAAGATTATGGCTAGAATTGATTTCATCACTATTACCTCATAAATAAGTTGTTTTGTGATAATCATTATATAGTCTTCGAAAAACTAAAAGTAAACACTAGCTCATTGGTGTATAGAAATGGCTACTATACATTGTCTATAAAAAATCATACAATAACGCCCATGCTACCTTAGCTCAGTAGGTAGAGCAGTTGATTCGTAATCAAAAGGTCGTCAGTTCGATTCTGATAGGTAGCAAAATCTTTATCTTTAGTTATCTCTCCAAAAATACCACTTAACCACTTAAATTTTCTTGCAATCTATACTTAATCTAAGCTCAAATAAGGTAAAATATTAAGCTAGTTTTTTAAAGAATTTTAAGCTTTGTATGTCTGAAATTGTTATTGGTATTGATCCTGGTTCTCGCTTTACTGGATACGGCATTGTTAAATTAGTAGGTAATGAAACACATTACCTAGGATCAGGTTGTATCAAAACCGGTAATGGCGATTTAGCTTCAAAACTAAAGATCATTTTTGATGGTGTAACAGCTTTAATTGAGCAGTTTAAACCTACCTCTTTAGCTATTGAAGAAACCTTTTTATCTAAGAACGTTCAGTCTACAGTTAAATTGTCAGAGGCAAGAGCTAGCGCCATTGTAGCTGGTGCTAATTTAGGCTTATCTGTATACGAGTATTCTCCTATGCAGATTAAACAAGCTGTCGTAGGTTATGGATGGGCTGCAAAAGAGCAAGTTCAATACATGGTAAAAAACATTCTAAGACTTAAAGGTCAACCACAGGCTGATGCTGCTGATGCTTTAGCTTGTGCATTATGTCATTGTTATACCAATAAAGTAACTCAAGCTATGGGATCAAGTGTTGCTAACACCCCATCTGTACATGGAAGATTACAAAGCGCAAAAGTAGAGAATAAATAATGATTGGCAGTATAAACGGTAAGATTATAAGAATTGATGGCGTAACAGTTTTAATTGAAGCCTCAGGCGTAGGTTATGAAGTTGATATGCCAGTATTGTGCATGAATGATTTTACCGCAGGTAAAACTGTATTTGTGTATACCCATCATGTAGTACGTGAGGATGCTCAAGTACTTTATGGTTTTAATACCTTTGAGCAAAGAGCCTTATTCCGTGAACTAATTAAAATCAATGGTGTAGGTCCAAAGATGGCTTTAGCTGTGTTATCTACCTTTACTGTTGAGGATTTTGTACAAACTGTATTAGCTGAGCAAAGTACAGCTTTAGAGCAAATTCCAGGTGTAGGTAAAAAGACAGCTCAACGCATGATGGTTGATTTAAAAGACAGTATTAAGAAATTTGCTGATAATACTAAGCAAGTATTAACCCCTGTAACTGCTACAACCTCTAATACCGAAGCCTTTAATGATGCAATAGCTGCTTTAAGTGCTTTAGGCTATCGTGAGGCAGATGCTGTTAAGACCGTTAAATTAGTCTTAAAAGAGCATAGTGATTTTAATACTCAAGATTTGATTAAAGCTGCTTTAGCGCTCATTTCAAAAAGGTAATGTAAGTTATGAAATCTGAAGAATTAGGAATTGTAGCTGACAGCCTCACCGTTGAGAGCGTAGTAAGACCTGAAAAAACTGTTGAAGAAGAATTACTAGAGCAGTCTCCTGTAAGTGAGGATAGAGCTCTACGTCCTCAAACTTTAGCCGACTATATTGGTCAAGAAGATGTAAAAGAGCAGTTATCTATTGCTCTGCAAGCTGCTAAATTACGTGGTGAAGCTTTAGATCATGTGTTGATCTTTGGACCTCCAGGTTTAGGTAAAACTACTTTATCTAATATTATTGCCAATGAGTTAGGTGTAGGTATTACTCAAACCTCAGGACCTGCCCTTGAGAAAAAGGGAGATGCTGCAGCCCTACTTACCAACTTGCAACCTCGTAATGTAATCTTTATTGACGAAATTCACCGTCTATCACCTGTAATTGAGGAATTCTTATATCCTGCGATGGAAGATTACATGGTGGATATTATGACCGGTGAAGGTCCTTCAGCTCGCTCCATTAAGATTAACTTAAATCCATTTACCTTAATTGGTGCAACTACCCGTGCTGGTACTTTAACATCCCCATTAAGAGCGCGTTTTGGTATCATATTGCAGTTGCAATTTTATACCCCAAAAGAGCTTGAGATTATTGTTAATGCTTCAGCTAAGAAGTTGAATGTACAAATTGAGCCTGATGGAGCCTATGAGATTGCATCTCGTAGTCGTGGTACTCCACGTATTGCAAAT
>JAEWPL010000061.1 GCA_023460615.1 Pseudomonadota bacterium
TATCTTCCTCAGCTATCCATTATCGCAGCTGTAATACCTGGCACAAAAATGGGAGATTTAGGTCCAAATAATGAAAGATTTATAAGCAGTAAGCGCTTTAAAGGTAACATACTAGATCAACTTGAAGGTGCTGTTAATTTTGTAACAGTAATCATGAAGGATAAAATTATAATCAATGATGCAGGAATAAGAGACGACAGAACAGAATACCCTATCAAAGCAGTTAGAGAAGCCATTTTAAATGCTCTAATACACAGAGACTATAGTGTGTTAACTGAAAATACACCTATTGTGTTAAATATGTATAAAGATAGATTAGAAATAATCAATAAAGGAGGGCTTTATGGCAGAATCTCAATTGACAGCCTTGGAAAGATTCATCCTGAAACTCGAAATCCAACTTTAACAAATATGCTTGAACTATTAGATATCTCAGAGAATCGATTTTCAGGTATTCCAACCATTTATGCTGAAATGAAAAAAGCAAACTTGCCTCCACCAATCTTTGTAAACAGACAGGGTGAATTTAAAGTTATTCTCAAGAATGGTTTACAAATGGTTATGGATGAATTGAATGACGATTTAATTAGTTCTTTGAATAGTAGTGAACGAAAGTTACTAAATTTTTGTAAAACACCAAAAAGTAGAAAGGAACTAATTGAATTTATGGGGTTTAGCCAATTCTACACAATGGGGAAGATTGTAAAAGGATTGATAAACAAAGGTTTATTAAAAATGAGTGAACCAAACAGACCAAAGAGTCAATCACAAAAATACATTTCAGCTGTATAAGATTGTTTCACTTTTTACAACTTTCTATTAATATACTGGGCGATTTTCTCCCAGTATATTACAAAATTTAACTACACATAGCCTTACTGAATCCTTGCAGTATTTAACGCATCTTCACAGTCAGAACAATAAGATCTATAAGGCTCATTTAACCAAAGACGAGTTCCTTCAAAATTAACTAGCATAGTCTCTTTTGGTAAAAAATTTCCACCTAACATACAGTTAAAGGAATCAATCACACATAACCAATCGCCGTAGCCTTCTTCTTGAATGGTGTAGATAAAATCCTTTTTATTTTTATCTTCTATTAAATTCTGATTAACACAACTGTAATCATGAACGTATGATTTTAATAGATCTTCAACACAGATTGAGTCAATGCTTTTAACGTGATACTCAAAATAATTGACTAGCATCTTTGCAACTGAATAGTTATAGCTGTAAAGCAACTCTTTGCTCAATCCAAGTTTTCCAAGATAAGGAACGAAAGCCAATGGAGTTATAAGTTTTGAATCGTATTTAGCTGCAATCTTCTTTAGAATTTCAAAGCCATTTTCATCGGTCCAAAAGCACATTTGATCTGCTCTTTTGCATCCTGTTACTTTTGCATAAAAGCATGTATTGCCACTACAAATCAATTCTTTTAAGGCATCAACGTATACGACAAATAGATCATTAAAATCAGCAACTGACAAATATCCTTTTACTCCATCACAATAGGAAAAATGCTCTCTGCAAACAAACATTGTTTGATTCCAAGTTTCGTAGCTAAAGACTTCACGTTTTATGTTTTCTAAATATCTAGTTGCTGTTTCAACATACTTTTCATCAAGATTAGGCTCTTTAAGCTTATTCTCAATTGCTTGTTTTAACTTAGCAATAAGCGCATCTGGTCGTTCAAATCTTGAGTCTTTATCAAAAGACTGCATCTGTGCATAAAAGTCTTCACCAAGAGAAGATAAATAAACTTCTTCTGCCTTCTCACCTGTATAAAAACGATGTCTTTTATCTTCATATTCTTCTCTTACTTTTAAGTAAATTTCATAGTGACGCTTTAGCTTCTCATTAAAAGCTTTGCAATCCACAGAAGGGTCAATATGATCAAAACTCTTCATACCTACAAAATCAGGTGCATCAGCTACACAATTTTTTCTAATTTCGTCATTGTAGGAAATACCTTGATAGATACTCATAATAAATTCTCCTTGTATATGAATATATGTAACTTGCTCAATATACAAATCGAACTTTAATCTCTCAAGCTCCTCCCCTTCGGCTATAACAAAACTATGTTACTTTTTTAATAAAAAAATATTACTTTTATAACAAAAAAATATGAAAAACATAACATTATTTTGTTATAAAAACACATACTTTTTTCTTATAAAAGAATAAGTTAAGAAATTTTAATAAATTGCAAGGAATATTTTTGAATTTATTTTTGACTTAGCGTGGCAGCTTTTTCACTACCACGCAAGAATGAAGGTTAAGCGTAAATAACGCCTAATAGATTTTGACTAAAGGTTTTGATTAAGTTTACTTCATCAACTACAGCTTCAAGCTTACTCTCATCAATCTTTTCGAGAATAAATACTTTGTCAGCATCGTTTACAGCCTGGACTTTACAAGGATCAACAAGTTCAAAATCAACTGCAAGCTCCTGCATTACCTGATTTATAGCTGTTAAAGACTCAGTTAATTGATCTTTTGTTAAAGTAGATACCGCAACCACCTTCTTTTGCTCTTTACATAAGATCTTCAAAGAGCCAATAAGCTTTTCGAGCTCTTTTTTATCAGTTTGTTTGTAGAATGCAGTTTTTAAACATGCAATAGTTCTTAAAGCAAAGGCATTTTGTAAGTAGTTCTTATCACGAAGTCTACCTTCAAATACATAGATAAAACTGTAAATAGTAAAGCCTAGGAATAAACCACCGATAAGGCCAAATAAGCCAAACTTTGTAGAGATTTTTACAAAGTCTTGAGGTTGATTATCTTTAAGCTCTTTCTCATAGGCTTTTATATCAGCTTTAATACGATTTACTAAACCTAACTCTCTAAACTTTTTGGTATTACCAAGATCATTATCACCATACTTTGAAGATATCTTAAGAAGAGCTATGTCAAACTTTTCACCTAGCTTGTTTGAAAGTTCACTACGTAATAAATCGATATGATCTTCAAGTTTTGCTAGGTTCTCTTTGGTATCAGCATATACTGTTACATCAACATAACTGTCAGACTCATTGTCAAATTCAAATAAGTCTTCAAATACCTGATTGTTATCAGTGTCAACTTTTAAGTCTTTTCTAAATAACAGTTGATTCTCAGCATTAAAAAGGATGTTCTTGCAAAACTCTGAGATTGGAAGATTAACCTGCTGTATCTTTGAACTATCTTGAGCAGCATTTACTTTTACAGACAATCTATATTTACTTTCATATAGCTTGAATGGGCTTTTTACTAGAATTGAGTTTTCAAGATAGTCTTCATGACTTTTTAGTGAAGAGTTTAAAGAAGCAATCTTTTCTTCAAGCTCTGCTACTTTTTGAACCCCTGCACCATTGAAGGTAGAAACTTCTTTATAATATTTGAAGGAGAAGGTTGAAATAGCTAGGATTAGTGCTATAGCTACAATTACCTTCCATTTGCGTATGACATGCAGGAATAAATTGATTAAATCAATCTCAACATCTTCTTGATTAGCGCCCATTTTTTCCTCTGAAACTTAGCAATTATCTTTATTTAAAATTCGCACTTATAACACTTATAATATGCAATCGAATTTATTGAAGCTAAATTAAAAAATTATAGAGAAATAAACGGGTGTTCGCAAGGCAAAATAAGGCTTTTTTCAAGGACTTTTTTAGGTGTGCTACGCCAAAATTAAAAAGACTAATAATGTCTTAATAATTCTTTGCCGTAATATAGATCTTCTAAATCGTCTTTGTTAACACCTTCAAGTTTTACACCTGAATTGTTACGGTAAAACAGCTCCTCATTAGCAATCCCCTTTTGTCTATCGTGTGGAACGCTAATTGTGTTGGTATCATTGTCTTGATTGGTACCATAACCTCGTATAGTGTAGTTATTACCTTTATCTGTTTGTGCATTAACACTGTCATCATCGTTAATTGCAAAATCGTCTAATACGAAGGAATTGGCATTTGCACCACCAACAAATAATAGCAACATTAAAGTAAGCATCATCTGTTTCATCATCTTCCTCCTTTCACTACACAAAAATTGGTAAGTATTTAAGTAATAGAATACTACATAAGACAATTTAGTTTATTTTGTTAATTCAAAATTTAGATAAAAATCAATTTTCTAATAGTGATATCTAAAGATAAGCAAGCTGTTCTTAACATCAGAATACCACTAAAATTCAATTTAAGATTTAACTAAGTAGTACTGATATGTAACCTTATAAATGAGAAAAATTAAGACTTCAATGATAGGTAAAATCGTAGTCATATTCTGCTAAGTGACTACGACATACTCAAGGTTACAATCCGTTGATTCCGTTAATTCCGGTATTTATTGGATTATTAAAATTGTTGATACTATTGTTGTAGATAGGACTGTTAGTACCGTTGATAATATTGTTTGGATTATTTAAATTTAAAGGATCGGTCATATCATTGCTATGACTCATGGTTCCATTGATAATGTTGTTTGGATTGCGAAGATCAAGCGGATCAAGCATGTAATTATCATCAAGTCCTGCAGTCAAGATTACATCAGAGCTTGAGGATTTATTATTCCAAAGCCCAGCTTGTTCAATTTGAGATAGGTTAACCTTTGAGAAAGAAAAAGATGAATCGTGTTTTTTAAAATTTAAAACGCTGAAGGTTGTAATAAACAAAAGTCCAATGAAACCAAGCAACATCAGTAAGAAAGCTCTTTTATGCATAAAAT
>JAEWPL010000062.1 GCA_023460615.1 Pseudomonadota bacterium
TATTTAACCCGAGTTTAGCACTTTAGATCAAAGAAAAAGGCTTGCGTAAGCCTGGCAAGCCTCGTTTCATTTTTATTTGATGTGCGGTGAAAAAACTTGGTTTATTTTGAATAATCACTTACTGCATTTTTGAAGCACTTATTCACCACCTGATCTATTAGATTAGTTTTAGCAGTTCTGAATTTTAAAGCCTTTTTAATTTGACCTACATTAGACACTAGAGGAAGTGGAGATAAACCTAGAGCTTTAATGATTGAATCAATACAATCAGACTGTTGCTCTTGAGCTTTTGTATAAGCTGATTCAATCTCAGCTAGATCTAGTAAGTCATTTACATCAGCTTTAGTACGATTTTTCTTAACACGATCCTTGGTGTAAATATCAGAAAAGAACTTGCAGTTCATAAAGAGCATATCTTTGCTATTTGGTACAGGTATAGGGGCAACAACAGCATTGTTAAGTTCTTGTGTTAATTGGTGTACAGAGTAATTATGACCTAAAGCTTTCATCTTGTTTTCTAGTACTCTAAGTGCAATAAGAGCAAGTACACAGATTAAGCAATGAGCACGGATATGAGACTCTAATCTAACAAACATAGGACGGATGCTAAAGTTGGTCTTCATAACACGGAAGCAATCTTCAATCTTTACAAGGTGATGGTAGGTAGTAAGCACCATCTGAGGAGTGATGGTGGTAGTTGCAGTTGAACCACTATCATCTTCATTAACAGGATCGGAATAAACCATAGCAGCAAAACCAGCAATGGCTTTTCTGTGTTCGACTACAGCTAGGTTGATTTCTTTTGCCTTGTACAAGCTCTTATCAGTTTTGCCATCTTCAGCTTCTTTTTGAGTTTTAACGATACCTCTCCAACCACTAGAGCAAGGGTTAGCCATAAGCTTACCTTCATTAACAGCATTTTGAGCTTTAACTAAATCGTCATTAAGCTCAGCTAAATCACGTTTCTTACGCTTTTCACTAAAGGTAAACATGATGTTGCAGTTAACAGTAACCTTTTTGCGTTTACCTGTAGTCTCATCAACACTGTAAGCTGTCTTGGTGGTCTCACACACTTTGTACTTAACCATGGTTTCAGGAGAATCAATATCAACACCTGGTACCATAGTGGTTTGGTAATCATCTAAATTAAGCATCTGTTTTTCTAAATCTTTACTTAGATTAGATACCTTCTGAGCAACCACAAAGCCAAGTTGCTTGTTAAGTAGCATGTTGAGATTATCTGTTGAGTTTAAGCCTCTGTCTGCAACAATGTAGGAGTTCTTAACATTAAACTTCTTCTGTAATTTCTCAATGGATTTAGCCATAGTCTTGAACTCAGAGCTATTGCCTTTGTAGATTTCAAAGTCCATTGGAATACCTTGCTCATCAATAACTAAAGCAATTGAAACAATTGGTTGAGCAAAACGACTTTCTTTTGAAGGACCTCTGCGTCTTACTAGTTCATCCTCATGCTCTTTTATCACTGTTTCAAGTTCAAACTTGAAGTCTTCAGACTCAAGGAAGTCTTGTACTTGCTCTTGTGTAAAGCCTTTGTCTTCGAGCTTATATCTAGTCTTGGCAATGTACTTAAAGGTGAATTGCTCAACGTCATCGTAGGGTGTTTCATAGTAACAGTTGGTGCAATCATAAAAGAGTAACTGTGGACCATCAGATTTAGTGGTGTGAACCTTCTTTACCACGTGTTTTAAAATCTCATCTTTATGATCTGATAAGAAGTCTAAAGCAGCATAGAAATTATCAAGTGCTATACCTTCTACAGGATTTGATAAAAATGTAGTTTGTTTAGCATAGGAGCCAAGGTATGAAGCAGGATCGAGAAGCTTTGAAGCGATAGCGTAAAAGGCAATATCACTTACTTGATAACTGGTGATTTTAGAGTCGGTTCTTTGTAGGTAATCTAGCTTGTATCTAAGCCCCATTTCTTCTTCAATCAAAGGCTTAACCAGTAAATGACCGTAGTGCAATAGAGGTGACTTGTTAAAGTTAGTAAAGAATTCCTTATTGTCTTCAGAAGCTACATCAACTAAGGATGCATAACTATCAAGGTTCTGTTGCTGCTTTAGCTTCTGATTAAGTCTTTTATTGCCATACTCTTTATACAACTTCTCAAGGGTAGCAGGATCAATTAAATCTTCACGACCATAAGACTCAACCTGACGAGTTCTACTTTTACCATTCTCATCACGATAAGACTCATACAAATAAAGATAACCACGTTTATTAGTTAGATACATAACAACCACCCTAAAGCTAAAAAGACTACGTTCCTATTATAACATAAAAATACAGTACCCACAGCACATTATTTAAATTATTTTTAACAAAGTAACAAAAAAGGCAGCCCTTTTACAGACTGCCTTCGCGATAGGTTTTGGTGGTAAATTTTTAGTTAGGAACTGCTAAACTCGGGACTGTTCTCACCTATTGATACTCCAGGCAGAATAATGGCAATTCTCTCCTATTTCACAAAACATCTGCTTTAAAAGCTTTTGTCTTGTTTTATCATCACCAGGCTCAGTCTTGTTGTACTCGTTTTGCAGCTTAACGCATTGAGCTTGTGCTTCCATAATCTTTGGATCTGAAGGATAGTAAAATTTGTCTTGATGAAGTTCAGGAAAATCTTGCATAAATTACTCTAATTAAATGTAAACGTTTACATTTAATGTAACTTATTTAGACTTTACTATCATACTTCAAAGGTAAATTGATCGGCTTATTTTGAACTTGATCAAAGAAAGGTTTATTAAAGCGAAGGTTTTGAACTTTAAATTATTAGGCAGTGCTTTGCACTGCCATTTTATTATTTTTCAGATGGAATAATATGAGTTGAGTGAGGAACATTAAAGCATTGAGCCTGATTTTTTAATGCTGCATCTAAAAGGCAAATTGCCATCATAGCTTCAGCAATAGGCACTGCTCTAATACCAACGCAAGGATCATGACGACCTTTAGTTACAATATCAGTCTCATTACCATCTTTATCAATGGTTTTACCTGGTACTAAGATACTCGAGGTTGGCTTTAAGGCAAGTTTAACCTTAATGGTTTGACCAGAGCTTATACCACCTAGAATACCACCATTGTGGTTTGATAAGAATTTGTTTGGGGTAAGCTCATCACGGGCTGTGCTACCACGCATTTTAGCCATCTCAAAGCCATCACCAATCTCAACACCTTTCACAGCGTTAATACCCATCATGGCATAAGCTAAAGTGGCATCTAGTCTATCAAAAACAGGATCACCTAAACCTACAGGTACGTTATGTGCACGTACCTCAACTTTAGCACCTATGGAATCACCATTAGTTGCTAAGTCTTTAAACAGAGCTTTTAACTCATCAATTTTGCTTTCATCAGCAAAGTTAAACTCGTTTGTTAGCGCTACTTTTGAGTCATACTTATCAGTTGATATCTCACCAATGGCGGTTACACAACCATCAATAGTGATATCGAACAATTGCTTTAAAACTTTTTTAGCAATAGCACCTGCTGCCACACGCATAGCAGTTTCACGAGCAGAAGCTCTACCACCACCACGATAATCACGAATACCGTATTTAGACAGGTAAGTATAATCAGCATGCCCTGGTCTAAAAGAATTCATGATTGCAGAGTAATCTTGAGAGCGCTGAGCTGTATTCTCAATAATTAAGCCAATAGAGGTACCAGTGGTTTTACCTTCAAAAACACCAGAGATAATCTTAACCTTATCAGCTTCATTTCTTGGAGTACCATAACGGGTTGAACCAGGTCTACGACGGTCTAAATCACCTTGCAGATCTTCTTCTGACAATTCAATTAAAGGAGGCACTCCATCAACAATTGCAGCTAAGGCTAAACCATGACTTTCGCCACAAGTGGTAACTTTAAAAAAATCACCAAAACTATTTGCTGCCATTTAAAACCTCATTAGCAGCTGCTGCAAAAACGTCATGATAAGCGCGTAACTGCTCTACGCTTAAGATAAATACACCTGTTCCACCCTTTTTAAGATCTACAAAGTGGAAAGGTACAGTTGGGAATAACTCTACTAATTGCTCTTCAGAGTTACCAACTTCCATAATCAAAATGCCATCTTCATTTAAGAAATCTACAGCATCGGAAAGGATGCGTTTTGCACAGTCTAGGCCATCATCACCTGAACCTAAAGCTAAATCAGGCTCACAACGGAATTCATCTGGCATAGTAGACAAATCATAGCTGTCTACATATGGAGGATTAGCTACGATAACATCGTACTTATCCCCCTTTGGTAAATCATTAAAAAGATCTGATTTAATTGGAGTTACTATATTCTCAAGTCCATAGCCTTGAATATTGATATTAGCAACTTCTAAAGCTTCATCTGAGATATCTACAGCATCAACCTCTACCTCACCATCAAATTGCAAAGCTGTTGCAATAGCGATACAAGCAGAGCCTGTGCACATATCTAAAACTCTCTCAGGTCTTCTGTCAATATAAGGATCAAAACCTGATTCAATCAATTCAGCAATTGGAGAACGAGGAATAATTACTCTATCATCTACATAGAATTCTTTACCACAGAAGAAGGCACGATGTGTCAAATATGGAGTTGGAATTCTATCAATTACTCTTAAGGCAGCAATCTTGGCAATAATCTCACGCTCTTTTTTAGTAAGTCTTGAGTTTAAAGTAGACTCATCACATGGTGGCTGTAAGTGCATTACTGCCTGAACAATTTCTAAAGCTTCATCCCAATAGTTGCAGGTACCGTGACCTACAAAGATAGAATGTTTTGCAAAGGTAGTAACTAAAAAGCGAACTACATCTTGTACAGTTACTAACTCATTTAAAAGTGGTTCTTGGATTTGCTCAACAGTAGGTAACTCATCGAGCATGGAATGAATTTCTAGAATTTCTTGATTATTTTGAAGTTTTGACATATTGAAATAAATCTTAATACAACTCATGTTGTATTAAGATTATAGCATATCGAAAAGATAGATAAAGACTTGAAAAAATTGGTCAAAATGAAAGCAATTAGTAAGAGTCTACAATTACTCTTTTAGACATTAAACTAGCTTCGTCGTTAATCTCTTTACACATTTTGATGGCTGCTTCATCCATCTTCACAGAAACTAACACTTTGCCATTGCTAAATTCAAATACTCCCTTTCCTTCAATTACAAATTGACCTTTAAAGAAAGCTAAAACATATTTAGCAATTTGTCTTGGAGCGTATTTCTTAAACTCTCTCATGATAGTAATATCAATCCTTATGAAATGCTTCATTAGCTGTAAATATGAAGCACATGTTGCACAAAATTTATAATTATTGTTTTAATCTTTTATTTACTTAACACCTATATAATAGGTCAGTTTTGAAAGATTTTCTTTGATTTATATGACAAATTTTATCAATTAAGTTTATTTATTATATAAATGTGACAAAGTTACATTTTTTTTATCTTTAATATCCATAAAGACACTAAAAATCAACTTTGTGCGCAAAGTGTGCTTATAAAAATCGTGCTCAAATTAACTATAAGTCCTGATAATCATCAAAAGGAGTAAAAAACTTTTCAAATTTACCCTTTTGCCCATCATAATCTAATATCAAGGCACAGGCAGTATCAAACTCAGGTGGAGACTTTTGTTTATTTACAAAGTGATAAGCTAAACTCTCCACAAGCGGTAGATGTGAAACTAGTAATACCACATCATCCTTTTGACATACGGCATCGACATAAGCAATAACGGTATCAGGATCCCCAGAAGGAGCTAAGTCTTTTAAATAATCTAAATCTTGTCGAAAATTAAATTGATTACAAGCTATAGTAGCCGTTTGCACGGCTCTAGTCTTAGGTGAACTTATACACTTGGTAATTTTGTATAATCTTGCCATTTGGCTACTTGTATCTGCAACTTCTCTCATACCATGAGAGCTTAATACTCTATCGCTGTTCTGAAAAATTGCTTGTCCATGTCGTAATATGATGATCTTCATGATATTCCTAAAATTCTCTATAATAGGCATATGATAATCTAATCATCATAAGGTAGCTCATATGGACTATAAATATTTAAAAAATTTTCGAAATTTAAAAGCCTTTTTTAAAGGAGCTTCTTCTACAGAGATTGAGTCTATACAAGAAAAGTTAACTTCCTTACATGATACTGTTAAGTCTCAAGAAGAGTATGAACAAAATCTTCAAAGACAAAAGGCTGAATTTCTAAATGGTCTATTAAATGAGCTTGATAACCATAACTTTACCGTTGATGATCTTGCTGCCTTAAAAGGTATGACGGTAAAAGAAAACCGCCCTAAAATGAAAGCAAAATACGCTTATGTAGGCACAGACGGGGTTGAATATACTTGGAGTGGTCAAGGAAAAATTCCATCAATGCTTCAAGAAGTAATGAAGCGTGATGGAATCGTTGATAAAAAACACTACCTAATTAAAACTGAAGAAGACTAAAGCTTAATGCTTTCGTTAATTTCTTCAAGGGTAGCAATAGGATCTGCCGCTTGAGTGATAGGTCTTCCGATAACTAAATAATCAGAGCCGTTTTCAATAGCCTCTTTTGGAGTCATAACACGCTTTTGATCGCCAAGTGCAGCACCTGCAGGACGAATACCTGGAGTTACACAGAAGAATGGTGAACCTAGGTATTGCTTAATCACATTAGCCTCTTGAGCTGAGGATACCACACCATCTAAACCACATTCTTTAGCAAGTTTTGCTAAACGCAACACTTGAGTTCTTGGCTCCTCATCAATACCAATAGTCTGTAAGCCAAGACGATTAGTAGAAGTTAATACGGTTACAGCAATTAGCTTTGGACGATTTTGGAATTTATCTAAAGCTTCTCTTGCAGCAATCATCATCTCAGTACCACCTGAGGCATGGACATTAACTAACCATACACCAAGTTTAGCAGCAGCGCTGCAAGCTTTAGCTACTGTATTTGGAATATCGTGATATTTAAGATCTAAAAAAACACCAAAGCCTTTATCAACTAGCTTTGATACGAAGGCAGGACCTGCGCTTGTAAATAACTCATTGCCAACCTTTAGCTTACATAACTTAGGATCAACCTTAGATACAAAATCTAAAGCCTTCTTTTCCTCATCATAATCTAAAGCAACAATTACTTTTGGATCTACCATGTTAATCTCCATCAAAACCAATCTTTGGCTTTAAGCTTTCCCATTTACGGCAAGAAGGACACTGCCAGAATAAAACTTTACTTTCAAAGCCACAATTTGGGCATACATAGCGATTGCTCATAGAAATTTGGGCATCTAAAAGACTTTTAATCTGTAAGATCTGCTCATTAGCTTTAGCATCTGTCAAATGAGCTCGTAACTCTAATAACTTACTTAGTAACTTCAAGTTAGACTTACTATTAGTAAAAGATTGTAATAATGCAATTGCATCATCAATACCTGACTCAGATTGAACAATCTTAACAAGCTGAAGCATGGCTTCAGCACTATTAGTTCTGTGTACTAAGTCTTCTAAGGCATATCTATAGTTAGGATCAGCATTATTTGGGAAACATTTGTTTAGTTTTTCAAGACAAATAATGCCTGAATTTGGATCTAAAATTGAAACTTCTTTAACAAGCTTGTAAGCCTCAGCAAACTTAGCTTGCTTAATATAGATTTCAGCAAGATCAAGTCTTGCACGCAAACTCTTATCATAGCTTGCTATAGCTTTTTTAAGCAGGCTTGAAGCTTCATCTAAATGATCATGAAGAATTTCCGTCTTAGCAAGCTCACAATAATATTGACTTACATACTTATTAGCAGAGCTTTCTAAAACTTGAGAATATTCATTAGCAACACTAATTGCCTTTTTAAAATCTTGCTCTCTTTCATATACAGCTAATAACTGCTTAGCTGCCTGCTTACTTTGTCTTGGGATCTCAACTAAAGTTAGGAGGATATTCTCAGCTCTATCAAGTAGACCTGCGCTAATAAAGTCTTTAGCAAGTTCAAGCTTTGCTAACTCATTTTCACTTTCCTCAAGCTCATTAGAATTAGCCATTTTCTCATGCATAGCGATTGCTTTATCAACTTCACCACGCTGTCTGAAGAGATTACCTAAAGCAATTGAAGAGTCAAAACTAGGATCTTTAGAATTTAAAAAAGCAATAAATTTATCAACTGCTTTTTCTTGTTTATTGTTGATAAGGTAGTCAAAACCTTTAAGGTAAGTAGAATTCTGTTCATTTTTACTTTCCTGCTCTTTTTGCCGAGCAGAACTTTTTCCCATGTAATAACCATAAACAGCGGCTATTGGCAAAAGTATAAAAAGTAATTCAAACATGTTTATTTCTCAGACTTTTCAAGTGATGCTAGTTGCTTTGACAATTTAGAGGCTTGAGATTTTGCAAGATTAGCTTTAACCCATAATTTGATACACAACCATAAACTTGCGTATACACCAACTATGAATCCAAAGATTACTCCAACAACTAGTACGCTTGCAACAGACAACTGAGATTTGCCCATTAGAAAATCGAAAGTTACGATATCATCGTTTGCACTACCTATAGCAAGGCCTACCAAGGCAAGGCAGACAAATACAATAATATAAAACCAAAACTTAATCATTTTATTTCCTAATGTTGTATTACATTGCAAATGCTTAGCTATGATAACACAAGGCTATGAAAAAACATATCTACAAAAAAGGACTTGTGTACAACAAAAAAAAACTATTTGCCGCCATTAACTCTTTGACGCAATTCAACACCTGGCTTAAAGTGAACTACTCTTCTTTCATTTAAGTTTACTTGCTCACCGGTTTTAGGATTGTGAGCAATGCGAGGCTCATGCACGCGGATTTCAAAACTACCAAAACCACGAATTTCGATACGTTCACCTGCAGCTAAAGTCTCTATTAAGATTTCAAAAATTTCTCTTACAGCATTATCTACTGTCATAGGTGATTGATAAGGAAACTTGCTAGATAATGAATCAATTAGATCTGCTCTAGTCATGCTAATCTCTCCTAATGTGAAATTTACCTCTAGTTTTAAGATTATAGTGTTTCTTACTGATTTAAAAGAAAAATTTGATATTTTTTAGTAATTTTATGACAGACTATCAATTTTTTAGTACAAAATACTAGCAACCTTTTTAAGCGCACATAATTAAAGCTTATAGTTTGATATTATTAGTAAAAATTTCTAATTCGTTTGGAAAAAATAATGGATAATCAAATTTTTCAAAAAAACTTTTTAGCTTTAACAAATCAATACCCAGAATTTGCAAGCAAGCTTATGACCTATCAAAACTCCTCTTCCTTAGAGATCCAACTAGATGAAGGCAAAGAAGCTACTTTATTAGTCAATGGTCGCCAATTAACCTCCCATCACGACCGAGAAGGACTTGCTTGTTACCGCGTTAAAAAGGTTGATCAACACAAGCTTATAACTATATACGGCTTTGGTCTTGGTGATGAGATTAGGTACATTCTTTCAAAGAATAAGCAAGCCAAAATCAATGTAGTGATTTTAAATCCTGCTTTATTTGTAGAGCTTTTAGGTATTGACTCAGAGCTTTATGAGCTCTTTTGCTCTCAAGTTGAATTTACTCTTCCAACTGACGATTATCCATATTTTGCCAATAGCATCATTTTAGTAAGTGAATTGTATCTATGTCCTGAGGTTTTTAATAGCTTAAAAATAAAGCTTATCAATACCTTAGATTATGACTTTTCAAAGCAATATTTTGAAAACACAGTACAACAGAAAATCAATGCAAATTTAAAAGACAACTATGAAAGATTAAAGAGTCAAAAGCCTTTTACAAAAGACAATCTAGCCTTAATTTCTCAAAATGTGATTATTACAGGTTCAGGACCTTCTCTTGAGGACAATATTGACCGCTTAAAAGCTGAGTTTAGTAAGCCAAATACTACTTTAATGGCAGTAG
>JAEWPL010000063.1 GCA_023460615.1 Pseudomonadota bacterium
ATATCCTGAAGGAACTGGAAGATATCGCTGAAAAGCTCGATACTATCAATACTCAGATGAATGATGAGGAACGAGTATGGGCTGAAGAGTTGGCTGATCGTAAGCGTCAGGGGCTGACCGGGGATGCAGCTGTCAAGCACTATAACGATTGGATGGATCGTCACGGGATGAGCCATCTGAAAGTGCCGTACCTAACGTAATATTGTAATATCGTAATATTGTAATATCACCCATAAATCGAACCGCAGTCATATACGCCAGGGTATCAAGTGCCTCTGACCGCCAGTCGACCGACCGTCAGGTGGCCGACCTTCGTGCATTTGCGAAAAAGGAAGGAATCGATGTAGTGGGGGAGTACGAGGAGCACGGAAGTGGAGCCAGGGAGGACAGGCCGGAGCTGCTGCGGTGTATGGAGTTCCTGAAGGGAGGAGGGTGCAGCACCCTACTCGTGTCGGAGATCTCCCGTCTCGGCAGAACGGTGAAGGGAGTGGTGAACACCATCGACGAACTCACGAAGGCCGATGTCAATGTCTATGTCCAGGACATCAATCTATGGACGCTGCTGCCCGATGGCAGCGAGAACCCGATGGCGAAGGTCATCCTGACCGTCCTCGCCCTGGGTGCGGAGCTGGAGCGCAAGAGCATCGTGAGCCGGCTGAACAGCGGCAGGGAAAGGGCGAAGGAGAAGGGCGTAAAAATGGGCCGCCCTGAGGGTTCGAGGATGTCAGATGAGGATTTACTGAAAAAGTATCCTGATGTTGCAAAGAAATTGCGGAAAGGGCTGTCTATCCGCGAAGTGGCGAAGCTCTGCGGGCGGTCAGTTAGTACCGTACAGAGGGTCAAGAAGATTCTTTAAATATTACCTCAGATTCTCATAATTTATTTCCGCGAAATTACTCATTTTCTCATAATCTATCTGACTACCTATATTTCAAAATTATATATTTTTATATGAAATAAAATTATATAATTTTGCGGACAAATACAGGCTGTTTATTTTAATTCTTGCTGAAAAACCGAACTATCACGCCCAAAAGTGAAATCGCTATAACACCGATGTATATCATCGGGAAAATTTCCCAATTCAAGGAAACAATTTTATAGTATCTCAAGAGGAACAAGACAAGAGATCCAAGAGAAATAACCGTGGCGAAGGAAAGCCACACCATCATTTTGCGGTTTTCCTCGCTCGATGCGAACCGTCCGTACATGTTGGTGTGGTGATGTTCGTGGTGGACTTCTATTCTCGCAGTTTTGTTTTCAATAGCCTCGTTGACCTTCTTGCTCACCTCTGAGCCGATTTTAGCCGAAATCCTCTCACATATTTTGTCTGCTATTCTGTTCGCAGCCTGCGACATATCCGGAGCAGGAACAGGAGTATTAGCAATAGTTTTCGTGATTTCAGCGGATACAGTTTCCCTGATTTTCTGGTATTCAGCCTCCGGGATTACCGCATCAGGACGTCTCGATACGAGTTCAATGACTTTATCGGTAACCGTCTTGTATGCGTCAATGCCCTGAGCGGCCTTTATGATGAGCTCCGCTGCAGCTTGTAACTGTTCCTGATATTCTCTCTCGTCCATACTATCGCTTCATTTTGATTCCTCTATTCTTTTCAGTCCTATTCTGCTCCTGTATGCGGACGGCTTTCCCCGTATTCACATCCAGAATCACCCCATTAACCCGGAGGATACCGGAAGCATCCACCTTCAATTTCTGTATGTTTCCGTTTCGGGTTGTATAGGATATCTCCATTTCTTTTCCAGGGAGAAGAGAAATACTCTTTGGAGTTCTCGGACTGTTCTGCGGGCTGACGGCATCAATCTTCCTGCAGATATCCTCCAGTTTCCTCCAATCGGCCCGCTCTGCCTCCAGTCTGTATACAGACTTCTCTCCGGTCAAGGCTTCCCATTTATCAAGTATCTGGTGCAGCTGTTCTTCAGAGACAAGGCTGCTTGCTTTCGTATTGCGGCCTTCTGCGGCAAGAGTAACCCTGAAGTCGGTCACCCCACCGAAGCTGTCCTTCAGAGGCTCCATGACGGCTTTCCTTTCAAGGAGGGCAAGTTCCAAGGAGTCTTTGTTTTTCGCTGATATAACCAACGAATACAGATCGAATCGGCTTTCAGATTTCACTACATTGGAAGAATGGGACACCGTGGTTGCCGGCGTTGATATTCGCTGCGCAGCGGCCTTGAAGTCGAAGGTAATCTTCGGCTTGGTCTGCTCCTTGAGTTGCTGTATTTCGGACTTGATTGTATCCATTCCCTCGCGGAACTCGTTCCTGGCATCCTTTGCCTGAAGATAATCCTTGAGGCGTTCCTGCTTCTCTATCTTGATTTGCGCCTTCTGCTGCTGCAGCGCATCTATGTCAGATTTCAGCCCTTCGATTTTGGTCAGGAGAGATTTCTTCTCACTCTTGATCTCAGATATGCGAATGTCTGTCGCAATCTTTCCGATAGCCATCGCAACCAGTCCGGCGATAGGATTCAGGAACATCAACATTCCACCAATGGCTTTTATCACAGTTCCAGCATCTGAAGCCTTCTGGCGATCAGCATTGAGTTGATGGAACTCCTCCCAGGATTGCCTCAGCTCTACGTATTTCCGGCTCGTCTCCGCTCCGATTGCTATTCCTGCCTGCTTGGTATCATTGTACAGTTGGAATGTATCTTTAACGGCATTATGTAGTCCCTGTATGGTCGGTACCATCTGGCTGTATGCCGCACGGAGTTCCTTCATCTTGTTCTGTTCCTGCTGCGCCGCCTGACGCTGCACCTCTCTTGCGGAGTTCTTGTCGATGGTCGCCTTGATATACCCGAAGGAGAGCTGGCGGTCAAGGGAGGAACCCCTGAAGGTGTGCAGTTGTCCTTCGTACTCATAGGCGAAGGAGATACCGCCGCGCCTGCCGTCCGAGGCCACTGTGAACTCACAGGAAATGCCCTTGGATGCGAGGATGGTCTTCAGTTCCTCCAGAGACCTGGCCTCTGCCACAGCTTCCTTGACGATTGGCTTGACAAGCATCCTTACCTTCTCGTGCGGCTTGTGGGCGTTCTCGACGACCTCTTTCTTTGCTGTCTCGCCCCATTGGTACCCGCGTTCCCTGGTGATGGCGGCAGCTGCCTCGTGAGCCTTCTCGATCAGGCCCATCGTAGGTATACGTTCTCCCCGGTTGTTGACTATGTTGGCCACGATGTGAAGATGCTCGTGTGCCTTGTCATAGTGAGCCGAGATCATATACTGCGTATCATCAAAACCGATGCGCTGCATGAAGTCCTTTGCCACGTCCAGTTTCTCCGCATCGGTGGTGTGTTCTCCCGGTCTCCAGGACAGAACCCAGTGATACACTGGCTTGCGTACGCCGCGTGCGTTGTCGGAATCAGGCGTTCTGTAAGCGAGTGCCTGCTGACGGAAATCGAAAGCGACCTGACGCGGATCAATCTTGATATTGCCGTCCTCATCATAAGAGAAATCGACACCGGAGAGACCGAGAAGCACCGACATGGAACTGTTGTCCATGCCGAACTTCATATCATATCGGACTGCTCCTCCGAAGCCGTTTCCTGTTGTGAGTTTGGCTATCATCTTACCTTGATTTTACCTTAATGTGTTTCTTATCTGAAGAAGAATTGCTGAAAGTTCTTCAGCCTCTTTCTTGCAGTTTTGCAATTCCTTTAAGTATCTTTCCAACGAAAAAGAATCTGTTACCATAGAGCCGGATTTCGCAATCTGATTGATATTGTTTCCCACTCTGTCGAGCGACACCTTCAACTCCCGGAGGGTTGTGATCTGCCCCATATCGAGGGACGGCATCACGTTCGCGGAGAAGGTGGCCTGTCTTACAAACTCGGAGAAAGTACGACCGGATTGCTGAAGTTTTGCTTCCACACGAGACCACTCATCAGGAGAGTAGCGGATATGCTTGACTATATCCTTTGTCTCTGATTCGGTTTTATGTGGTCTTCCGGTTTTCATCTTTCTTCTGTTGTTTTGGGGCTTGGGGGTTGGCGTGGGAAGGAGAGAAAAGACACGGGGGCGAAGCCCTGGGACCCGTGTGTTTTCGGGGCGTCCCTCCGTCCAGGTAAGGCTGCGAGCTTGCGAGCGGACGGGACCGGAGGGCAAGTTTAACAAAGGTCGCGAGTAGCGGGCTTTGTGTCTTTTCGTATCACGAAAAGTAAACTTGCTCCTTCTACGGAACAAAGGTATATAATGTAAAGAAGAAAAGCAAGGTACATGCTTAGATTTCTTTACATAGGGCGGATTCATCTGGTGGATGAACTGCCCGGTATATACCTTCGTTCCGTAGTTATTGACACTTCCGCTGAAAAGAGAGAAAGGGACAAGCCGCCCGTGTCCGGTGGACACTCGACGACAGCTGCCGTCCGTCCCCGGTGGGGACTCGGTGAAACCGATAGGGACGAGCGGATGTCGGCGACCAGGGCGAGTCTTGTCCCGCGGGTGGGATGCCGGCTCTCCCCGGTGGGGAGTCCGACGTAGGTCGGAGCAGCCGAGTCATCCCTGGAGTTAAATCTGGTGGCAGACACTCCCCTGCCCAGACGCAAGGAAGGGCGGGGGATGTGGGCGACATAGCGACCGTTCTTCCCTTCACCGCCGTCCTTTTTACCTCTTATATCGCCAAGATTGCGACTGTCAGAAAAGAGAGATCATCATCTCCGAAGACTCATAGGAAGGCAGTCTGCCTTCAGTTCTTCCTTCCGGAAACGATAGGCATCAAATCCCCGAAGGCGGACATACGGTCAAGGCCGGCCGCAGGCCGCTTGTCTTGGCCTTGACAGCCTGGACGCCGCGGGTAACTTCGCCGGGAGGCTTCAGGAAGAATATAGTAATATATATTACAATAATACTATATTACTTTTTCTTATTGTGTTCTTTTACCGCGGCGTCAAACGCTGCCCTCGCCTGCGGTGGCCACTTGGACATATCGACGGTAGGGTGATCCTTCTTGTACTTCTCCCAGAACTCCGGTGTCTGCATCTGTCTTTGGAACTCTGCCTTCAGCATCGGAATCAGGAACTCAGGCACACCCATCGACCTCATCAGATCCTCCATGTTGAGTGCCCCGTAATTGATGGCATCCGTCAGTTCGTCGCGCGTTTCGCGGATGGTTTCCGGAGTCTGTTCCTCGTACCCCTCCACATGCTGCATCGTTGACTCAGCGACTTTCCTGTCGGTAACGTAAGGAGCATTATATGCTGCACCCAAATCGTGAAGTTCTTGTGTCTGCGTATCCTCTACCTCGGAAATAACAATAGAGTCTTTCCTTGCCTTGGCGGCCTGCCATTCCTGTTCTGTGGTGTCCCACCATTTCATGACGGTTTTCTTATCAATTCCGAGTTCTTTCGCACAAGCATACTTCGTTCCGTCAGGATGGGCCGCCCTCCAATCATTCACGAGATGGAACTTGTTTTTCCTGCCATTACCCTCCCTCCAAGACACACCGTCTCTTGCGCAACGGGCATCACGGATTGCCCGGATATCGAACAGATGCTCCTCCTGCCTGCGTCCTTTCCTTGTTCGATTCCTCTCCACCGGAACACCAGTGATTGCCCGGATGTCGTCGATCGGAAAGGTACAGTAATTCTCATTGAAGGCGGAAGCTGCATCGTTCGCATCCTCAATGGTGAACCTGTCCTCCGGGTTAGGGGTATGAGAGAGAGCGTCCATCACATCCACGAATGACTCCAAATCCGAACGGAACTCTTCTTCGGAGATGTCGCATTTTTTCGCATATATGGCAAGTGCCATCATGCAGAAGTACCTGTGTCCTACCGTCGCATAGATTGGAACCTGTCTCTTCCACCAGTCATACAGGTCCCGTTTTATATACCATCTGTTCGGCTGATGTCCCAGGATGATCCTCCGTTCGTACCACTCTGGCCAGAGTTCCCTTGCCTGTTTGAGGGTGCAGCGGCTCGGATTGTATGTTCCAGTGCGTACCAGGGCAAGTTCCTCCTCGGTAATCCAACCGCCACCGCCATACGCGAGGTCCTCCACCTTGTAGTATTTCTTTACGGCCGGATTGATGTTCTGAAAGGCCGTAACTGTTTTACGGAACTTCGTCTGGGTTCCCGGAAGACGGAAGCCCTGACAGTTGCCCTGGAATTGCGGCTTATCCGGATTCTCGTGTGTGGTGCCTATATTCCAGACTCTCCTGGTAAGTTCTTTCTTGATCTTGTTCAGGATGGCATATGTGTCCTTGAACATCGGTGCCGGAGTTTCCAGAAGGTAGTAGATATGGATGCCGTTGCCGGAGTTCACGATGATGTTCGGCTGCGGAAATGTGATTCGCTTCCTCGTCGGATCTGACTGGAAAAGAAGATTCTCAACATTCTTTGCATCGACGCCGTCTATATCAATGGCTATGGCATAAAGATACCTGGCATTGTTCTTCAACCTGCGCTTTCCTGTGTAAGACACCGGGGACATGATGACGAAAGGGTGCTGCAGCATCCCATAGATCTGTGTCGCCTGGCTGGTGATGACGAATGTCTTGTTCTTCTGCTTGCTGTGCTTGCCGTAAATCGCCTGGGCAATCCCGTTGTAAACGTAAGAATACTTCGGCGGTCTTTTTGCCGAGCGGGGATGTTCCGTCCACCACTCATAAGCTTCGCACCACTCCTCCTCGAAGGGCAGGTATTCAAAGTCATCTCCTCGGCAGAAAATCAAACGGAGGAAGAGGTCAGTATCCAGTTCCCGGAAAGACGGATGATTCCTCAGATAGTCGTTCTTCTGATCATACCAACCGGTCAGGTCCTGCTCAACGACATCAGACTCCAAGTCACCCGCGGAGTCCTCCTGCCTCTCTTCGGAAACAGTACCATACCAAGCATCATCTGGTATATCACCAGGTACTTCCACCGACAGATCCACATGTATCTTCCCATCCATACAGAAACTTCTATCTTTTCTTTTTCTATTTATCTTTTCTTTGAGAGGGCGGCTCGCTAACGCTCGCCGCATGTAGGGGGGCGTTATATTATCAATATATTTTTTCCACCTATTTGCAAAGGTACAAAATTCGGTCTATTCTGCAACTCAATTTTTGAGAGGGCGGCTCGCTAACGCTCGCCGCTTACAGGGGGGCGTTATATTATCAATATATTTTTTCCACCTATTTACAGGGAGGGTATGACTCGGCCGCTTGGATAATGGTCATCACTTTACATTGATCTCGGTATTATTGTAATATTGTAATATATTATATATCTTTGTTTGTTTGTTTGATATACCATGAAGAAAGCTAAAATTATTTCCATCGCCAACCATAAGGGAGGCGTTGGCAAGACCGCATCAGTAGCCACCATCGGAGCCATTCTCGCATCGAAGGGTAATAAAATCCTGCTTGTTGATCTGGATACTCAGGCCAATCTCACCAGGCACTTCTTCGCTGACATCCCAGCCCGCATTGTTTACCATGCAATACGCGAGAGGAAGGATCTTCCCATCTATCCTGTGCGCCAGAACCTCGACCTTGTTCCTTCCGGTCTCGAGATGGCCGGCATCGAGATTGAGATGACCAACATGAGAAGGCGCGAGGATGTCCTGAAGGATCTTCTAGAACCGCAGAAATCCCGCTATGATTACATCATCCTGGACTGCCCTCCTTCTCTCGGCCTCATCACGATGAACGCACTTGCGGCATCAAACAAGCTGATCGTTCCGATGAAGCCCGATCTCATGTCTTCATACGGTCTCTCGATGATGGACACGTTCTGCGCTGAGATGCAGGATCTGAATCCGGGCATCCATATCGATTTCATCTTCTTCAATGTCTATGAAAAGGGACAGACCATGACGGACACCGTAGAAGCGGATGTCAGGGAGAAGTATGGGGACCGGGTTCTCGACACCGTGGTGCGCAAGAACAACGATGTAGCCAAAGCTGCTTTCGAGTACACCGATGTCGTATCGGCATATCCGTCATCCAATGGAGCAACCGACTTCAAAGCCCTTGTGGATGAACTTCTTGAGAAAATGTAATATAGTATTATCGTAATATAGTCATAAAGTAATATTGATTATTATGGCAAAGAAACTCACCATGCCGAAAGCCGGAACAGCCCCTGCTTCATCTCCTCTGCATAACATGATTCACAATAGCGACTCCACACCAAAGGCTGAAGCAAAGAAGGTGGAGGAAGAAGAGAACAAGAGGACCACCTTCCTCATCAATCCGACAACTTATCGCCGATTCAAGGCGTACGCTGCGGAGACTGGCCAGACCGTCACAGCTCTCATCAATGGATTCATGGAGGACACTCTTGCTAATGCCGGGAAGTAATAATGTAATATTTATTACTAATCCTATTTATTTACTGATTTAGTCTAGAACTCTGGACTACTGAATAATCTTTGTTTATAATTATGCAGAAACCGGATTTTCTCAAAGGGAGAAAAGGGATAACTTTTGTTGATCTCTTTGCTGGAGCAGGAGGCTTCAGCGAGGGATTTATG
>JAEWPL010000064.1 GCA_023460615.1 Pseudomonadota bacterium
CAGCCCTACTTACCAACTTGCAACCTCGTAATGTAATCTTTATTGACGAAATTCACCGTCTATCACCTGTAATTGAGGAATTCTTATATCCTGCGATGGAAGATTACATGGTTGATATTATGACCGGTGAAGGCCCATCTGCCCGTTCCATTAAGATTAACTTAAATCCATTTACCTTAATTGGTGCAACAACTCGTGCAGGAACTTTAACCTCTCCATTAAGAGCGCGTTTTGGTATCATATTGCAGTTGCAATTTTATACACCAAAAGAGCTTGAGATTATTGTTAATGCTTCAGCTAAGAAGTTGAATGTACAAATTGAGCCTGATGGAGCCTATGAGATTGCATCTCGTAGTCGTGGTACTCCACGTATTGCAAATCGTATCTTACGCAGAGTAAGAGACTACGCTCAAGTAGTTGGTGGTGGTATTATCACCAAGCAAATTGCACGCTCTGCTTTAAAGATGTTATCTATCGATGAGTCAGGTTTTGATGATTTTGATAGAAGATATTTGCAATGTATTATTGAAGATTTCAATGGTGGACCTGTAGGTATTGAAAGTTTAGCAGCTTCCTTAGGTCACGATAGAGATACTTTAGAGAATGTTGTAGAGCCATACATTCTTCAGCAAGGCTTTGTGCAACGTACTAGAACAGGTCGTATTGCCACAGCTAAAGCTTATGAAAAATTCGGATTAAAAAAGGAATAACATGGAAAAGCCTTTTAGTCTAAATGCTAGAGTCTATTATGAGGATACAGACGCTGGCGGTATTGTATATTATGCAAATTATTTAAAGTTCTGCGAGCGCGCTAGAACCGAGTGGTTGCGAGGCATGCATATGTCGCAATCACAAATGTTAGAACAGCAGATGGGCTTTGTAATTAAAAATATTAAAGGTAATTATGTAAGCTCAGCAAAACTTGATGATTTGTTAACCATAACTTGCATTCCAACTAAGGTTAAGCATGCAAGTTTAGTTATTTATCAGCAAGTGTTTAATCAGAATAATGAATTATTGTTTGAGTTTGAATGTTCTATTGCTTTTTTGAATATGCAACTTAAAAAGCCTATGATCATGCCAAAAGAAGCTATTGCTTATATCAAACAATTTGTACCAGAAAATACAGAAGATCTTGAGGTAAAAATCTAAAAATGGACGCACAAGGTACTTTATCAATTTCAAACCTAATCTTAAACGCAAGCCCTCTAGTTCAGGTGGTAATGTTGTTTTTATTAGGTTTATCTGTTGCCTCATGGACAATCATCGTTTCTCGTTCTAGCACTTATAAAATCGCTAGACAAAAAGCTGATGATTTTGAGGAAAAGTTCTGGTCTGGCATTGATTTAAACAATCTATTTAACGATTGTATTAAGAGAACTTCAGAATTAAAAGGTCTTGAGGTTATTTATACTGCAGGCTTTAAAGAGTTTGTGCGTTTAATTAACTCTGGTCCTGCTGATCAAGAAGTAGTGATGGATGGTACTTACCGTCAGATGAAAGTTTCACAATCTCGTGAAATTGAAGATCTTGAGGCTCACTTAGGTACACTTGCAACTGTAGGTTCAATTAGCCCATATATTGGTCTGTTTGGTACGGTTTGGGGTATTATGCATGCCTTTATTGCTTTAGCTGCAGTTAAGAATGCTACTTTATCAATGGTAGCTCCTCCTATTGCTGAAGCTTTGATTGCAACTGCCATGGGTTTGTTTGCTGCTATTCCTGCAGTTATGTTCTACAACCGTTTCGTAACAAAAGTTGAAGCTTTAGAAAATCGTTACATCAATTTCATGGATGAGTTTGCAACTATTCTTAACAGAAGATTAGTTCGTGTACGCTCAGAGATGACTCAAAATTCAAGTAGCCAAGCTACAACTACTCAAAGCACTACCACAAATCGTACTGAAAGAGCAGAAAGCCCTGTTCATCACTATGAGTCTAATGCAACTACACAACCTATTTATCAAAGAGGTCGTAGCTTTAATCATCCTTTATCTGAGCAGACTTCAACTTTTAATAGACAAAGAACTACAAGCGAGCCTGTTCATTACCAAACTCCAGGAGTTGAAGGTGAGCGCGAGCGTCAATTTGCGCGTAACACTCATCAGGAGTAATTGAAAATGCAAAGCGCAAGAACACGTGTTAGAACTAGACCAAAGGCAGAAATCAATGTAGTACCTTACATTGACGTTATGCTAGTGTTATTAGTTATTTTTATTGCGACAGCACCTGTAGTTATGCAAGGTGTAACTGTTGATCTTCCACAAGCTGAAGCTGAAACCATGAATGAAGATCAAAAGACACCTATTATCGCAACAGTAGACAAAGTAGGTCAGTATTATGTAACCATCGATACTAATAATGTAAAGATGGGATCTTTAGATGAGCTTACAGCTTATGTATCCTCAGAGTTACAAAAAGATCTTACAAGGCCTGTTGTTGTACAAGGTGATGCACAAGTACCTTATGACAATGTTATTCAACTTATGAACGCACTAAAAAAGAGTGGCGTTAAGAGTGTAGGTTTAGTAACTGAGCCTGTATCAAATTAAAGGTTTGTTATGAAAATTAATATGAAGGTTGCTTTTATCATAGCAATCTTAATTCATGCAATTATCTTAGCAGTATTGCTATTGCGTATAAATCTTGATAAACCGTCAAGACCAAATCTTGGTAAAGGCGATATCATGCATGCTACCTTTGTGCCTCCAGCTAAGGGTAAAGAAACTGGTAAAGCTAGTGCTAAAAAGAGTGAACCTGAATCTACTGTGGTGATTGAAGATCCTAAAGTAAAAGAGGAAGCTTTAAAGCGTGAGCAACAAGCTAAAGAATTAAAGCAACGCATGGAGCAGAAGAAACTAGAAGAGCAAAAGAAACAGGCTGATCTTGCTTTAAAGAAAAAGAAGATTGAAGAAGAAAAGAAAAAATTAGAAGAGCAAAAGAAGAAAGAAGAAGAGCTTAAAAAGAAGCTAGAAGAAGAGAAAAAGCAAAAGGCTGAAGAAGAGAAGAAAAAGAAACTAGAAGAGCAGAAAAAGCTTGAGGAAAAGAAGAAATTAGAAGAACAAAAGAAGCTTGAAGAACAAAAGAAAAAAGCTGAAGCAGAAAAGAAAAAGTTAGAAGAGAAAAAGAAACAAGAAGAGCTAGCTAAGAAGAAAGCAGAAGCTGCAGCTAAGGCTAAAGCACAAGCTGAGGCAAAGGCAAAAGCTCAGGCAGATTCTCTTGAAGATGACATTTTAGGCACCGCTGATGGCGATGAGAAGAATGGTCAAGGTTTAGGCTCTGGCGGTTCAGGTGGTGAGGCTGGATACGGTGATAAAGTTCGAGGCTTAATCGAGCAGAACTGGCGTATTGATCCTTCCATGAACGGCAAGAGGGTAGTAGTTACAATTAAAATTGACAACAATGGCATGGTAACAAGCCAAAATTGTCAAGGTGATGAAAAGGTATGTGCAAGTGCACTTGAGTCAATTGTGAACGTGGGTATGTTCCCAAAACCACCTTCAAGTTGTCCAGAGTGTTCAAATATTAAGATTTCTATGACACCAAAGCTTTAAGGGCATATAATAAGCAAAAAAATTCAAGGAGTTTTGCTCATGTTTAAAAGGTTGTTAGCAGTATTTGGTCTAATGGTTCTTGCCATTAGTGCACATGCTGAATTACAAATTGAAATTACAGGTGGTATTAACGAAGGTCGTAAGATTGCCGTTTATCCATTTGCACAAGATCCAAATGTTAATGTTGATGTAGCCTCTGTAGTTAGTGCTGATTTAATGAGATCTGGTAAGTTCTCACCTCTATCAAGATCAGTATTACCTAACAATGGCGTAGTTGAGAACAAGGTAAACGCAGATGCTGTAGCATCTACTGGCGCTGAAGCTTGTGTTTATGGCGTAGTTCAAGCAATTGAAGGTGGTAAGTATAACGTAGAGTTCCAAGTAGTAGCATTACAAGGCTCAAAGAAAGGTCAAGTAATTGCTCATTACAAGGGAGCTTCATCACTTGCTACCATGAGACAAGCAGCTCACCGTGTATCAGATAGAATTTATGAAGCTTTTACAGGTCAGCGTGGTTGTTTTAGAACTCGTATTGCTTATATCGTAACAAAGATGGGCGCTAAGTTCCCATATCAGTTAATGACAGCTGATTACGACGGTTACAATGAAACTCCTGTGGTAAAGTCTACACAACCAATCATGACTCCATCTTGGGCTCCTGATGGTTCACGTTTAGCTTATGTAAGTTTTGAAAGTCGTCGTCCTGCAATCTTTGTGCAGAATATTAAGACTCACAAGCGTACTAAGCTTGCATCCTTCACTGGTTTAAATAGCTCACCTGCTTGGTCACCTGATGGTACTAAGATTGCTATGACTCTATCAAAAGATGGTCAACCTGATATTTACTACTTTGACTTAGGTTTAGGTAAGTTCCAAAGAGTAACAGCTAATAAAGCAATTGATACTGAGCCTACCTGGTCAGCAGATAGCAAAGCTTTATACTTCACCTCAGAGCGTGGTGGCAAGGCTCAAATCTACAAGTATGATTTCAATACTAGAAAGACTGAGCGCGTGACCTATCAAGGTGCACGTAATTTGTCAGCTCGTCAAATTCCAGGTACTAAGTCTTTAATCGTTATTACTCAAGTAAATGGCTTTAGAGTAGCCCGTGTTGATCCAGATGGCAGTATTTATATGCTAACTACCTCTTCTCTAGATGAGTCACCAAGTGTTGCACCTAATGGAAGTATGGTAATATATTCAACAGTTTATCAAGGACGCAAAGGCTTAGCTTTAGTTTCAGCAGATGGCAGATTTAAAGCAAATCTTCCATCAAGCCAAGGTGAAATTAGCGCACCTGCTTGGGGTCCACTTTTATCAAAATAATTTGCTTTAGGAAGTAATTAAAAATGTTAAAAAATTATTTGTTAGTAATTCTATGTGCTTTATCTTTAGGTACATTAACTGCTTGTTCAACTTCAGGTGATGATTCTTCAGCTTTAGTTGAAGACGGTTCTTCATCAGATGCTCAATTAGGTTTAGATGACGACGGCTCATTAACTGTAGGTGATCCAAACGCACAAGACGGCTTTAATGGTCCTGCTGAGTTACAAAACGCTAATACCATTTACTTTGCTTTCAACTCAGAAAACATTCAAGACGAGTACTTAGCAGTAATGCAAAAGCATGCTAATTATTTAAAGAAGAATCCTGATGCACGTGTAATCATCGAAGGTCACACCGATGAGCGTGGTACTCCTGAGTACAACATTGCTTTAGGTGAGAGACGTGCTCGTTCAGTTGCTCGCTATATGCAAAATCTTGGTGTTGATGTAAATCAATTATCAATCGTAAGCTATGGTGAGGAAAAGCCTGCTGTTGAAGGTCATAATGAAGCAGCTTGGTCAAAGAATCGTCGTGCAGTTCTAAACTACTAATTTAAGTTTAGATATGTTATAAATGGGCAAGGAATTATCCTTGCCTTTTTTATTAGAAGTGAAACAAATGAAATTTAAGATCTTATCTAAAGTAAAAGTGATTACTTTAGCAATAGCTGTAGCATTAAGTAGTGCTTCATACGCTGACGATGAACAGCTGTTAATTTTACAAAGAAACTTACTTGAAGCTCAAAATGAGAATCAGGAGTTAGAGTCTCAGCTTGCTGATGCTCAAGGTCAAATTGAAGAGCTAAATTATCAGTTAAAGCAATTAAAAGCAGAGAATGAAGCTTTAAAATCTCAGACTTTAAATGCAACTGCTACAGAGACTAACCAAGAGACAACAGTTCAAGGTCAGGATGATACTATTACGCTTACAAATGCCAATGGAACAGCTGGAGCTACTATCTCTAAGAGTAAAGTGGTAACTAAAAAGAGTGAGCCTAAAGTTACAGATGAAGCACAAAAGCTTTATCAAAGCTCTTATGATAAGCTCATGAAAAATGACTTTGAAAATGCAGCTAAAGGCTTTAATACCTTTATTAGTAAGTATCCAGATAACACTCTTACACCTAATGCTTGGTATTGGCTTGGTCAAATCCAATTTAAGCAAAACAAGTATCAAGAAGCTCGCTTAAGCTTTATGAATACAGCTAAGGTTACTAATAGTGCTAAGCGTCCTGATGCTTTATATAAATTAGGTATGACCTCAATTGCAATTGGTGATAAAGACAAAGCAAAACGTTACTTTGATCTTTTAATTAAAACTTATCCAAACACACCTTCTGCAACTCTTGCTAAAAAAGAGCTTGGATCTCTTTAAGAATAAAGCTCCACAATTTAAATTTGTGGAGCTTGAACCTACCTGTTATTACCTACAAATCTAAAATAAATGTATGTAAAGTAAGAATATTTAACTTAACTTTATACGCTCTAATATTTTGTAAAATCAGTTTTGAGTAAATTTAGCTAAATTTGCTCTTAAAATCCTAAAAAGCCTTTAAAAATAGTAAGTTAACAAATGCGATAAATAAGCGATTTGTAAAAATAATTAAAAAAAAGTAAAAAAAATACTTGCAATAGGTCAAATTTTTAGTAAAATGGTCGCCGTTGACTTAATCAACAAACCAAATGCAAGTTTGGGTCGTTAGCTCAGTCGGTAGAGCAGCGGACTTTTAATCCGTTGGTCGAGAGTTCGAATCTCTCACGACCCACCAACTTGATACGCATATCGCTGGGTCGTTAGCTCAGTTGGTAGAGCAGCGGACTCTTAATCCGTTGGTCGCGGGTTCGACCCCCTCACGACCCACCACGCGATATCGGTTATGATGGGTTGTTAGCTCAGTTGGTAGAGCAGCGGACTCTTAATCCGTTGGTCGCGGGTTCGACCCCCTCACAACCCACCATTTGGATGCTTAGCTCAGTTTGGTTAGAGCATCTGCCTTACAAGCAGAGGGTCATAGGTTCGAGTCCTATAGCATCCACCATTCATAATCGACCAATTCCCCAATTTTCAAAATTGACGAACGCAGGAATGATCTGTCGTTTTGTTATTTCTTTTCTGCTATTATAGCTTTACATTCTAAAGTCTGCGTAGATATTTAGCCTAATTTGTTTTTTTGTATTGCTTTATCATATAGGCTTACTTATCGACTCTTATCAATAATATTGCGGAGATACTTTACTTTATCACCGCAAAATTTGCGGAGATAATATGTACCTTTACGAAGATCCTAAATGGCCTCATTTTTACTACGATATAAATAGTTGTTTAGATCTTTTAAATGCTATTTCCTTAAAGTATGGACTCCTACTTGGCAAGATCACAAGTATAAATACCAAGGATTTAGATCTTGATAAATTGCATTCAAACTCTTTAGCAGATGAAATTGTGTGCTCAAGTCAAATTGAAGGTGAGTTTCTTGATAGAAAGACTATCTTAGAATCAATAAGCCAACGCTTTAGTAATAGCTTTAAAGTTCCATCAAGTGCTCAATATGAGGATCTCATCGTTGCTATGATGCTTGATGCTACTGAAAATTTCGATAAACCTCTAACCTGTGAGCGTTTGTGCGCCTGGCAAGAAAAACTTTTTACTCGTGAATACGTGGACTTTTACAAAATTGTAGTTGGTGCTTTTAGAACAGATAGACTAGGTCCAATGCAAGTTATCTCGCAAAAACATGGTCAAATTAAAGTTCATTATCAAGCACCGAAGGCATCAGATCTTCCATCCATGCTTAGAGACTTTATTACTTTTGTAAATTCTCATGATAACCACAGTCCTTACATCAAAGCTGCTATTGCTCATTTGTATTTTCTAACATTACATCCATTTGAGGATGGCAATGGGCGTATTAGTCGGGCTATCTGTGAATACCTACTGTCAAAAGCAGAGAAGAGTTCAAAGCGTTTGTATAGTGTATCAGCTCAAATTCAAAAGCATAAGTTAGAGTATTACGATATCGTTGAGAAAACTCAAAAAGGAGATTTGAATATCACAGAGTTTGTAAGATGGTTTTTAAGCATGGTACTAAAGGCTATAGAAGCCTCCTTAGTGATTGTTGATAAAGATGTAGAGAAGTCCTTATTCTTTCAAAAGATTAGAGAAGTTAAGCTATCTAAAGATCAAAACAAAATTGTTAATATGCTGCTAGATGGCTTCGAAGGAAAACTTACCTCCAAAAAGTTTGCCAAAATAGCTAAAACCTCACAAGATACAGCTACAAGATCTTTAAATTACTTAATTGACCATGAGATCTTAGTAAAGGAAGGCGCAGGACCAAGTACTCACTATCTCTTAAAATTTAAGCCACAATAGTGAATATAAGAGCTGCTTTATTTAAACTGGAGTAAACATGAGCATTTACGAGCAATGTCCTATTCTTGAGAATGACGATTTTATCCTCCGTTTGTTTGATTTTGATGATCTTGAGGATCTTTTTAAAGTCTACAGCGATAAACTTGCCTTACCATTTTTTAACAGTGACAATTGCGATGGTGACATTTTTTACTATCCAACTCATGACCGTATGCAACAAGCTCTAGAGTTTTGGCAGATGTCTTATGAAAAGCACTTCTTTGTAAGACTCTCTATTGTAGATAAGAAAGTAAATCAAGTTGTAGGAACAGTTGAGTTGTGTGTAAGAGAGTCTCAAGACACCTTTAATCACAAAGCTATTTTAAGAGTGGATGTGCGTCATGATTACGAAAAAGAGGATTGTCTTTTAAGTATATTCTCTCTTATCGCTCCAAAAATTAAGTCACTATTAGATTGCTCAGGTTTGATAACAAAAGTTCCTATTTATGCTATTGATAGACTTAGAGTAGTTCAAAAGCTTGGTTTTAAAAAGGCTTGTGATTACCTTTATGGAAAGACAGGCTACGCTTATGATGGCTACTTTGAATTGTAAAAAAACTTCAAGTAAGATCAATAAAATCAAGTTGTCGCCTTTTTATCTTCCATGATTTGTATTATTGTAAATCTGTAATCAAGGAGTGACATATGACAGATCTCAAGCATCTTCCAAAAGGCTACGATGAACCACTAAATAAAATGACTGAAAAAGAGTGGGAAGAGTACTTTGCACTTAGAAAAGAGCTTGATATAGATATGTCTAAAGAGGATATTCAGGAAATTTATAAAATGACTGATTATCTATCAAGAGAAACTCACCACGACAACGAAATCTTTTATCTTTTAAAGAGGATCCCTTTACCTGCTCAATATGCTTACTACCTAAAACATACTAAAGGCTTAAAGTTTTTAAAAGACTACAACTTGTCTTTGGCCAAAAAGGAGTATCCAAATGAGTTCTAATGTGAATCCTGGCTATATTGCAAGTGAAGACGATAAGTTAGTCTTGTCAGTTGCAAACTTTGTTACAGCCTCGTTGCAAGGTATTGAACTTAAAGATACTGAAAAATTTATCGTAGATTCTTTAAATAAAATTCCTATTGATAGCATGGAAAAAGCATTAGAAATAGACAGCCATATCTGTGCTGGCTTTTACTATGCTTACTTAAAAAACAATCCAACCCATCACTTTAAAGAGTACATGGAAGATTATGCTAATCGTTACAAAGCTGCGATTAACTGTTTAAGAAACCTCAGTGACAGTATAACTTCATTAAACAATGGAACTACTCATCAGGATTTGTACTACTCAAATATTTTAAAAGATGGCTCGTACAACAAAGAGAATTTTGATGAATATGGATTGTTGCAATCAGATCCTGTGCGCAGATTCATCGATTTTCAGAAAGATTGGTACGATACTGTATCTTACGATATGCAGGAGCATCCAGGCTTTCGGGCTTTGTATATCTTAAGAATTAAGCTCATGCGTCATGCAAAATTCAATTATATGAAGCAGCAAATTAAGTACATGGACTTAACTTACCAAAAAAGAGCATATTCTGATGGTCCTTTTATGCGCAATTACGCTACTTTAAAAGAAAATTCTTGCAAAGAGAGTGTTGCTTTACTTAAAGAGGCTAAAGCAAATCAATTGTGTATTGTCTGTTCAGGAACTCGTGGCAAACAAATTCCTTTAACCTATGAGATGTTAGTTGAAGGTAAACTTCCTGGTGGAGTAAATCCTATAGATGTTAATTTGTACCAGGTAAAAGATCTTTGTGGTAATAATGTTCCAAAAGAAAAGGTTTTAGCTTTAGTTAAAAATATCTGTTCTTACAAAGATGAAATAGTAGCAAAGGTTTCGAATTCAGAAAATTTACAGTCAAATGCTTCATATACAGGAAAGTACTATTTACCTTGTATACTTTTATTTATTTCCGTTGTTTAGCTTTAGAATTTTAAATAAGTTGAATAACTCCTAATATCTTCAATAATATCCTTTAAATGTACATTTGAAAATTAATGTTGTTACAAATGTACATTTTTGACTTTTTTTTTACAAAAAAAATTGTAAATATTTTGTATAGTTAAGGTTACTTATTGATTTTCTAGATATTAATTACAAAATTTATCTTCAATTTGTGGTAAATTGATAATAATTATCTGTGTTAATTATTTAGGTGAATATTGTGAGTGATTCAAAGAAACCTGTAATTATTAAGAATCTTCGTAAACTATTTGAAGATGTAGAGCGTAAAGAAGAATTCAACGAAGAAATTAAACTTATTGCCAATTCAGGCATTCAATTTATCGATTTTGAGCTAGATGACGATATCGATTTTGATAGCCATGATGAAAAGTTAGATGAAGTTTATGACAGCTTAACAAAAAATAAGTTTGTTTTAGTTACCAAAGATAATCAACGTGGTACTGATAAAGATAGTTGTACCTTTGCTAAGTATCACCTTCATCAAAGTGGCACAAGATTTGTTATCGATGAAGACGATAGTTTCCAATCATTTAATATTGAAAAAGATAATTTTGAGTCAGATGAAAGAGCTGACAGTCCATCTGTTTTAGAATCAGTTCAGTTATATAACGGTCTTTGGTTCCCAATTCCTTACTATCCAAAAGGTTTAAAAAACGGTCCTACCAATTTCGCTCGTGCAAGAATTGTTAATAATGGCAATATTAAAAAATTAGAAAGTGGTGGTAAATTCCATGTAACCATCGCTATTGATACAAAGTTAGACAAAACACAATCAGCCTTACACGGAGCTCCAAATTTACAAGATATTGATCATGCATTTAGTTTTAGATCTGGCTTTGAAGCTACAGAATTATTACGTACAGTAAACTCTGATGGCATTAGCTTTGTCGATGAATGGTCAAAGAGCATTCTAAAAAAAGTTTATCCACAAACCACAACCGATAAACTAAAGAAATTTAAAGTAGCTGATGATAATAAAGATGAAAGCGATAACTTAATCTTAAAAAAGATTTATCAAAAACACTACTTGAATGTGTTAGCCTTCTTAGATGCTTTCTTTAAACCTAACGACATAAGATTAGTTCACTTCGATAAAGCTCATTGCGATGAAGATAAGATTATTGATGTAAGTCTAATCTTAGATGTCGGAAATACAAGAACTTGTGGTTTATTAGTTGAAACAGATAATGGTCAATCTCAAAGTTCAGATACTTTCCCAAATAGTTCACCTCTAGTAATTAGAGATCTAAACTGCCCTGAATACACCTACACTGGTGCTTTTGAAAGTAAGATCCAATTCCAAAAGGCAAATTTTGATTTTAACAATTGCTCTGATTTGTCCTCTCGCTTAGATGCCTTCGTATGGCCATCTTTAGTACGTATTGGTCCTGAAGCTTCAAAATTAAGTGCTTTACTAAAAGGTAATGAAGGTAATACAGGACTTACCTCACCAAAGCGCTCTTTATGGCAAATCGATAAAGCATCAAAAGTAGAGTGGAAGTTCAATGAATCATACTATCAAACATCAATTTTCAAAGATGATGATGGTAGAATTTCAAGTGTATTGTATAAAGGTGATGAATCTGGAGCTTCAGTAATTTATCAACCAGTTACTGGATATCTAAATAGTTTAGGTGATGCCTTATTTGCAACTGGAGATAAGAGTAGCTGCATGTCAGCATTCTTCACTGGTAAGTCAACCATGACCTTCATGTTAGTAGAAATCATTTTGCACGCTATGATGCAAATGAACAGCTACTTCTATCGCAAGAATATGGAGTATCGTGATTTACCAAGACGTCTTAAAGCAATTGTTTTAACCACACCTCCATCAATGCCAGATGTTGAAAAAGAGATCTTTAGATCTTGTGCTTATCAAGCTTTAGGCATTATTTGGAAAGCTTATGGTTACGATGAAACTG
>JAEWPL010000065.1 GCA_023460615.1 Pseudomonadota bacterium
TGATGTGTGTGCACATCGATAAAATGATCTCCTTATCTCAAGCAAGACCTTTAGTAAAAAAAGAAGGTGAACCTCCAATGGCTGGTAGTACTTGGTCTCACGATTATGATATGCCTTTTTTGGAAAAAGGTGAGGATGAGAGTAAGGGCGATTATAAAAAGCGTTTGAAAGCACAAAAGCTTGAAATGATGGATAAGCTATTAAATAAAGAGCAACAGGAGATGCTCAAAGCTTATCAAGAAAAAGAGCAAAAAGCTTATAAAGAGTGGGAAGATAGAGTTTTAGGTAACACCAAGTAATTGAGGATGCTATGTTAGATTTTAATGTGATTGATGACTTAAAAGAAGAATTAAACGTACTAGAAAAGTTTATAAATCAAGGCGATACTGCCAAGTTAATTGAAAAAGCAATTGATCTTATGGCAACTTCAATTAAAGCAGGTGGCAAAGTTATTAGTGCCGGTAACGGCGGTAGCATGTGTGATGCGATGCATTTTGCTGAGGAGTTAACTGGTAGATATCGTGACAATAGAAACTCTTATGCAGCTATTGCTATCTGCGATCCAAGCCATATTACTTGTGTGGGTAATGATTACGGCTTTGACTATATCTTTTCAAGATTTTTAGAAGGTATGGGCTTTAAGGGCGACGTCTTCTTAGGTATCTCCACCTCAGGTAACTCTAAGAACATCATTGAAGCTTGCAAAGTATGTAAAGAAAAAGGCATTAAGACAGTACTTTTATTAGGTAAAGATGGTGGTAAATTAAAAGATCAATGTGATTTACCAATCGTTGTACCTCACTTTGGCTATGCTGACAGAATTCAAGAAGTTCATACTATGATCATTCATATTATGATTAGAGGCATTGAGTCTAAGCTAAAGCACTAACTTATCTCTTTCTATAAGACAAAAAGGTAGTTTTGAGTGTTACTCAAAACTACCTTAATCCTTTCAATCCTAAACTTTACTACTTATTTTTGTAGCGCTTGGTAATGGTAAAGATCTTGTTGTAGTTGTTTAAAGGCATTTAGCTTTTTACAATCACCTTTATAACTCTTTTCCTCTACATATAGCACATGATTTTGACTGATACGATAAGCATTATCTTGACCATCAAGCATACATACGTAGTCTTTTTCTTGTTCAAGTCCAAGCATGCTGTTATAGGCGTAAGGGAAAGTACAAGGTTTATCAGAGAGTAAATCACAACCTAAGCTGTAGAAACTAAAGTTAGCTTGAGTCTTCTCTAGGATGGTTCTTAAGATATCTTTTTGAGAGCCTGTACGGTATTTGTCATAATCAATTTTATTGTTCTCAATATAAGCTTTTGGTAAGTACAAGTAGAATGGAACTTGGAAGCCTAGGTATAACTCTTTTGGATATTGAGAATAACCAATTCCACGTAGATTATGATCGCCAGTAGCTGCGATTACAGTATTGTCTTTAAATCTTGGAGTATCTTTTATTTTGCTTATGAATTTACCTAATTGATCATTAGCATATCTAAAGGTTTCAAAGATCACTTCTGTGTCTTTGTATGGGAATCTATCAAGAATGTTTTTTGGAATATTCAAAGTCTCATGCTTATACTCTTGAGGAACTCTATAAGGAGGGTGATTAGTAATAGATAACGTCATGATAAACAAAGGCTTATTAGATCTATCTTCATCTAAGGTTTTGTAGGTTTGTCTAAACAAGAACTCGTCATCTACCCCCCAGGTTCCACTAGTAGCATTAGGAAAGTTTCTTTCAACTTCATTTCGTTCAATAATTTCATCAAAACCAAGATCAACTAAGAAATTATTGTAGTTTCGCCATGATGCCGAAGCTGCTGTTATAAAAATAGTTTTGTAGCCAGCCTGCTTCATGGTTTTTACCATATTGAAGATATAGTCTTTTTTAGTATAAGCAGAGGTAGATAGATTCATATCTGGGCTTGATACAAAAAGTCTAGTTAAGCTGTCAGAAGTGCCATTACCTTCTGATAAAAAGTTTTCAAAGAAGAAATCTTCTTTGACATGTTGTCTTAAGCTACCGTATAGATCACGACCTTCAGCTACATTGTCATAAGTAAACATGTGGTAACTCATACTTTCCATGACATTGAAAATAATGTTTGGTTTATGAGTTGCTAAAAATTCATTAGGTTTAGTAGTAACTTTAAGTGGCTCTACTAAAGTCTTAAAGTCTTGATCTGACGTTTTTATCCCAAGATTTTCAAAATCAGCTTTGATTTGAGGTAATAAAACCACAGGAATAGAGATGGAATTTTTATTCCAATTGTAAGCCCAATAAAAAGCAATCACACCGTTTGGAATTGCATAGTTTATAACTTGCTTATCACTTACCTGAGCGTGCATTTGACGTAGTGGAAAGGTTGTGAAGGTTCCACGAGCAAAGCTTACGGTTGCAAAGATAACTAAAACAATTAAAGTTACAACGCTAAGTGATCTTTTAGGGTAAATTAAATGCTTATTTAAGTAATTATTTAGCCTTTTATAAACAAAGCTAATCGCAATTAAGCCAATGACAATGCCAATCAAACCTGTGATGACAGGGTAGTCTTGAAGAATGGTAAGAAAAACAGCCTTAGGATCTTCATTACCAGCAGCAAAGAAGAAAGCATCAATGCATTTGTCATAGGTTTTAAAGTAAAAGAAATTGATGATAGCAAAGATAAAGATAGTAAAGATTGCGAACGAGTTATAAAACTTAAAGATCTTTAAAAAGAGACTAAATGCTTTTGAACTTGCTATACATAGCAAGGCAACTAAAAGCACTGGTGCATAGAAAAAGGCAATGATTTTTAAATCAAAACGAAAACCTAAAAAGAATAAATTAAATTGCTGTGAAAAACTTTGAGTTAAAAAGATATTAAAAGCAAAGGCTATTACAATAGAAATTCTTGCTAGAAAAAGAATGACTACATTTATAAGAACACAAGTTAAAAGGGTAGCATTAAGTTGTCTTAAATTATCTAAAAAGCCGTGTCGCGTGATTTGTTGTGCACTCATTTCTTTTATTTGCTACGTTAATAATTTATTCATCAAGTAAGTGGGGCTAATTTTAACATATAGTTAATTTTGAGGTAATGAAACTTTT
>JAEWPL010000066.1 GCA_023460615.1 Pseudomonadota bacterium
TACAAAAACTTTGCAATAAAATCGACTTAGGCATTCATCTAAATCCGCATAAATTAAGACACTCTTTTGCAACTGAAATGTTGCAAGGTGGAGCAGATATTCGTGCTGTCCAAGAAATGCTAGGTCACTCAAGTTTAGCTGCCACCCAAGTATATACTCATCTAAATTATGAGCATTTAAAAAAGGTATATGATAAAGCACATCCCCTTTCAAAAAAGGATCCAAATTGAAATTTTATAAGCGCGTTGATTTAAAAAACATCAAAGTCTTATCTTTTGATTTAGACAATACCTTATATGATTGTCAGTCAGTGATAGATGCAGCTGAAATCTGGTTTGCTAAGTATTTATGTCAAAGGTATGGCTTAGGATTGCAATATGAAAGTTTAGAGTTTTGGCAGAAAGTAAAACAAAGCTGTATTTTTGAAAAACCTAATCTTAAAAATGATGTAACTTATTCCCGTATAGTAAGTTTGGTTAAAGCCTTTGAGCTCTTAAAAATACCTTTAAAAGGTGGGTTTGAGGAAGCGACAGAGCTTGTAAATATCTTTATTGATAAAAGATCTGATGGAAAAGTAGATAAGAGCGTATATAATCTTTTAGAAAAATTACGCCAAAAATATCCCTTAATTTCAATATCTAATGGTAATTTAAATACAGATAAACTAAACCTAACCGAGTACTTTGAGTATGATTTGCGCCCTAATTTAGAGGGAATATTGTGCAAACCAAATTTACCTATTTTTGAAAAAGCAGCTACCTTAATGCATGTAAGAGCAGATCAAATCCTCCATATAGGAGATGATCCTTACACCGATGTTTATGGAGCTGTTTTATCCCATTTTAAAACGGTTTGGTATTACAAAGGCTATAACGGAATTTGCCCAGATGAAAGGTATTTGCAAGCCTTACCGGATATTCAAATTGATGATATTTTTGAATTAGAACCACTACTTTTAGATTAGTTGTTAGTATGCAAGACGATTTATACCAATTAGATGCTCCACAAAGTTCTGAAAAGTCAGAGCAAGCTATTCTTGAAAATCTAAATGACAGCCAAAAACAGGCTGTAAGTGCACCATTGCAGAATATGCTAGTAATTGCAGGTGCAGGAACAGGTAAGACTAGAGTATTAGTATCTAGAATTTCTTGGCTTATCAAAGTTTGCAACATCCTACCAAGAAATATTTTAGCAGTTACCTTTACTAATAAAGCTGCAGGGGAAATGCGCCAAAGAATAGGTGCTGTAGTAGGTGAGTTTTTAGAAAAACAACTATGGGCTAATACTTTCCACTCTGTTTGCTTAAGACTATTAAGATCTTATGCCCCACAAGCAGGTTTAAGACCTGGTTTTACTATTTTAGATACTGATAGCCAATCTTCTTTAATCAAGAGAATTATGAAGGAGTTACTCCCTAATTTTAAAGAGCTAAAGCCTTCAGAGATTGCTTCAAAAATTAGTACTCTAAAAGAGAATAGATACCGCGCTCAGGATTATATTGATAGAGGTCGTCTACTTGAGAAGAACTATTTTGATGAGATCAGTAAAATCTATGCGGCCTATGAGCAGGTTTGCATTCAAGAAAACTCAGTAGATTTTAGTGAGCTACTCTTGAGAACTGTTGAGTTACTTGAAAAGAACGAAGCTATCCGTAATTTACAACACAGTCGTTTTAAAGAAATTTTAGTAGATGAGTTTCAGGATACTAACGCTTTACAATATACCTTTTTAAGATTGATGGCAGGTCCTACTTGTCATGTGACCGTTGTAGGTGATGACGATCAATCCATCTATGGTTGGCGTGGTGCAGATTACACCAACATGAAAAAGTTTGTTAAAGATTTTGATAATGTGCAAAAGATAGTCTTGGCTTTAAATTATCGTTCTAGCCAAAATATCTTAGATGTAGCTAACTGCCTAATCTCAGAAAACAATGATCGTATGATGGAAAAGGTACTTAAAGGTACTAACGGTCAAGGCTCTAAAGTTACAATTTACAATTGCCCAAGTGATCTGTTTGAAACTGACACGGTCTCAAGATGCATTGAAAGCCTTCATAATAAAGGCGAGAAATATCGTGATATGGCAATTCTGTATCGTAACAACTACCTATCTTTAGGCTTTGAACAGAAATTGACTCGTTTCCATATTCCTTATGTTATGTTTGGCGGTCAGAAGTTCTTTGAGCGTGCTGAGATTTTAGATGCGCTCTCTTACCTTCGTGTTTTAGTAAACGAAGATGACGATACTGCTGCTTTAAGAGTTATCAATGTACCAGCTAGAAAGATTGGTCCTAAAGTAGTTGAGAACTTACGTGCAATTTGCCAAGAGCGTAATTGCTCTGTGTTAAAAGCTATTACTTTACTAAAAACCTATGTGGCTGAAGGTGGCAATCAAAAAGAATTAGTTAGCTTGTATAAAAAAGTACAACCCTTTTTAGAGATAGTTGAAAGCTTAAAAGCTAAAAGAACAGAGCTTCCTTTAAATGAGTTCGTTGATTTGATGTTAAACGTTACAGGTCTATATACTTTCTATCAAGAAAAGGATGCTAAAGAAGGTAAGGTTGATGCTGAAAACTCAAGAGTATCTAACTTAGGTGCATTAGTATCTAACGTAAAAGACTTTGTAATCTCTTATGAGAACAGAACCTTAAATGAAGATTCCTTATTAGACGATAATCAAGATCCGCTATTAACTTATCTATCTAATATTACATTAGCATCTACAGCTGAGCTTAAAGAAGACGGTTCTGATGAGAATACAGCCGACGCTGTAAATATGATGACCGTTCACTCTTCAAAAGGTCTAGAGTTTAAATATGTATTCTTAGTAGGCTTTGAGCAAGATATTCTGCCATCTAAGCGCGCTCTTACAAGCGATAAATACATGAATGAGGAAAGACGTCTTGCTTATGTAGGTGTAACTAGAGCTAAAACTAAGCTTTATATAAGCTATGCTCGTCAAAGAAGCTTATTTGGTAAGACTAATCCTGCAGGTGCTAGTCCATTTTTACGTGAAGTGGTGCGTACTTTAAGTGAAAATGAAACAAAGCCATATGAAATTTCAAATGCTTTAGCATTTTATAGTTAAAGTTTTAACTCCGCACTCACTTATATTTTTATAAAGTAAGTGTGGAGAGTTATAAATTAAAAGTTTTAAGAACTTTTAATTTAAACTAGTTATTGGACTTTCTAGGAGAAAAAAATCATCTAAGAAACACTAAAAACGCTTTTAATAGCATTAGAATGTGTTAATATATAGTCACAGTCTCATCTGACTGAACACTTTATTTTAATCTAACGTTTTTCCTTTATTTATACATTTATAAGTCAAAACGATTTTGGTTTTGGACTTTCAAATTTCTATTTAATTCTATGAATTTAACCGAACTTAAAAATACTCCGGTATCTCAACTTGTTCAAATGTGCGAGCAAAATGGTATTGAAAACATTGCTCGTTTAAGTAAAAAAGAAATCATCTTCCAACTATTAAAGTACTGCTCTAAGAACGGTGAAGACATTTATGGTGAAGGTGTTATCGAAATCTTACCTGATGGTTTTGGTTTCTTAAGAAGTGCAGACAGCTCTTATCTTGCAGGTCCAGACGACATCTACGTTTCACCAAGTCAGGTTAGAAGATTTAATTTAAGAACTGGTGATTCAATTTCAGGAAAAATTAGACCACCAAAAGAGGGCGAAAGATACTTCGCACTTTTGAAAGTAGATTCAGTTAACAATGATGATCCTGAAAATTCTCGCCACAAAATCCTATTCGAAAACTTAACTCCTTTATTCCCTCAGGAAAGATTACAACTAGAGATGGGCAACGGCTCAAAAGAAGACTTAACCGCTAGAGTTATTGATCTTGTAGCTCCTATCGGTAAAGGTCAGCGTGGTTTAATCGTAGCTCCACCTAAAGCTGGTAAAACCATGTTGCTACAAAACGTAGCACACTCAATCTCTGCAAAATATCCTGAGTGTACTCTAATCATTCTATTGATTGATGAGCGTCCTGAAGAAGTTACTGAAATGCAACGTAACGTAAAAGGTGAAGTTGTTGCTTCAACCTTCGATGAGCCTGCTGCTCGTCACGTTCAAGTTGCTGAAATGGTTATTGAAAAGGCTAAACGCTTAGTTGAGCACAAGCGTGATGTAGTAATTCTAATGGATTCTATTACAAGACTTGCTCGTGCTTACAACACTGTAGCTCCTTCCTCAGGTAAAGTATTAACTGGTGGTGTTGATGCTAACTCTTTACAAAAACCTAAGAGACTATTTGGTGCTGCACGTAATGTAGAAGAAGGTGGTTCTTTAACTATTATCGCAACAGCTTTAATTGATACTGGTTCAAAGATGGACGAAGTTATTTACGAAGAGTTCAAAGGTACTGGTAACATGGAATTACATCTATCTCGTAAGATTGCTGAGAAGAGAGTATATCCTGCTATTGATGTTACTCGTTCAGGTACTCGCCGTGAAGAGCTTATTACTACTCCTGATGAGCTTCAGAAGATGTGGATCTTACGTAAGTTCTTACATCCTATGGGCGAAATCGAAGCTATGGAATTCTTAATTGATAAGTTAACAATGACTAAGACCAATGACGAATTCTTTGTAGCTATGAAGCGCAGTTAATTCTTAAAACAAATAAGGCAATCAATTTCTTGATTGCC
>JAEWPL010000067.1 GCA_023460615.1 Pseudomonadota bacterium
AGATTACATGATGGAACAGGCGATTCTTGTATGTGCTCCGTTTTTGCTGGTCACATTGCTTTGTGATATTGCTCTTGGCCTAATAAATCGTTTTGCACCTCAGCTAAACGTATTTATCCTATCAATGCCAATCAAAAGCGGAGTATGCTCTTTATTGATAATTTTCTATCTATCGCATTTCATGAATTATCTGTATGGAATCTTTGCTCAGCTTTATGAACGATTCTCAACAATGATGCGAATTTTTGGCTGATAACATACTCCTTAATTGATTATATTGCAGCCTTAGGTTTGATTTTCAGACGATTGCACAGCTCGTTATAAGTTTGAGAACTCAGCAGTGGTTCAAGGGAAAATGCTCTTAGGATGTCATCCATGAGATTAACTTTTGGTCCTGCAATCTTTAAGTAAACAACATCATTGTTTGTAACTGATGGTGAGTAAGGTAAAAGCAGTGCGTTATCCAAAGCCAAAGTAATATCCTCAATATCCGCATTTATGCCTATTTCTTTGAGTTTGTTAGAAATAATTGAATAAACAGCTTTAATCAGCAGTATTTTAATTAGGTCAAAATATCTTTTGACTTCATTGTTTTTTATGCCACTTGCTAGTTCTTTTGAAGTGTCTATTGACTTAAAAATATCCGATTTTGTCAGTTCATCCAGAGCAGAGCTGTTTTCAAGAATATCGCTCAGATTATTAAGCCAAGGAAGTTTTGAATATTCTGCTGTTTTGCTACTGATAAAATCAGTAAGCTTATCTTTTTGATTACTTAGAATATCAAGAAATTGAGCATGGTTGTCCATTTCTTTAAATTGATTATAAGAATCTCCAATGATATGAACTGTGTCTGACTTAAGGTTGATGACATCACTTAATATGCTTTCAAGAATTCGATGAAAGAAATGATCGCCTATGCTGAAGTTAATATTTTTGAAATGATAGTCCTGAATATATTTAGTTCTGTAGTCAAGTTTGAGATAGTCTTTCCAAATTAGACGAAGGATAATGTTTGCATAACTATAAATATGATATCCCTCAAAAGCGGTTATTCCAAGCTGAGATTCCTCTTCAACCTTTGTGAAGATCTGATTCTCTGCTTTGATAAGTTGTCCTCTTTTTTTGACATTTTCTTTTAGTTTTTCAAGAAAATTAGGATCTTCTTCTAAGAGCCTGTCGTATCTTCCAACCTTTTCAAGAGTTTTGTGACCTACACTGCCATCATCTTTTCTGTAGCTCTCGACAATGTAAACATAACTGAATTTATTGTTTTTTCTTATCTGAACAAACATTTGATCCTCATATTGTTGGCATTTGTTTTTATTTAGTTTTGTATACAAATATTGATAAAAATGTCTAATATGTGTGCCTACTGAATTATAGATTATAAAGATTCGCTATGGATAGTTTTAAGATCAAAGTTTGACAATTATATAGCTGTCCTTAGTTTATCTGTCACCATTTACAGAGCAAAAAAGCTTTAAACGTAGTTTAAAAAATATTTTGGAGAAGATCACAAAATTATAAATTTGTATTAACTAATAAAAAAATATATACTATTATGTAACTACATAGTAAAAAATAGAAGGCAAAAAATAAGTGTTATATGTGGAGTTTTCTGTTTTGAATACTATCGATAGGTTTTTAGAAGACTTTTTTTATTTAAAGAGTTCATTTTATCAGATACTGTACAAATCAAATCATTACAGAACATGCAGCTAGCATGTTAAGGGGGCATTAAATGATTGATGAAAAGTTTGTTGATGATTTTATAAATGAAGTAGAGTCAGAACTTAAAGATCTTGAAAAGATTGAAAAAACTGTTGAGTCTGCAATAGATGCTGCAAAACAGGAAATATCTCTTGATGAAAAGATTGATGAAAGTCTTGTAGAGGATGTAAAAAATAGGGCTTTGCGAGAAGGTGAAAAGCGAGTACAGCATCTTAAAGAAAAAATAGAAAACAATGGGAAAAATTGTAATTCTATCTCTTCTATGATGAGAAATGCTGCTTTAAGAATATAAAAGGGGACAGATATGGTAGGAATTAACAGTAACTCAAATGTTGGTGCTTCTAGCGTTTTGTCTGTAAATGAAACACAGCAACTTGGAAATAAGAGCATTCAGTATATTTTTGCTATGGTTCAGCTTGAACTTGCTAAAACCAACAAGAACAAGGCAAAAGATAAAATTGAACAGATAAGAGCTAGCCAGGCAGATTCAAAAAAATATACTGAAATTATCAATATTCTTAGAGAACTAAAGACCGAACGTGATGGAAAAAAAGAGAGTAATCTAAATGGTTTTCCTCAGAACAGCTCTGAATGGAACGATCTCCCATATCGTAATTATAAGGGCACTGAAGACAATTTTTTCTATTCAAGAATGAAGATCCTCAACGAGGCTAAAGTTGGAGATTCAAGAATAATTGATCTTGCAAAAATAAACTTTACTTCATTCCCATCTCAGGCTCAGTTTGATACCTATATCTCTCAGCTTCAGTCTTTACAGGAAAGTTCTTGTGGAACTGATACTCAGCAGCTGATGATCGAATGCCAGGATTTCATGGGACAGTACAATACCTACCTTTCAGGTGCAAATTCTCAGATCCAGAAAGAATCAGATGTGAGTGCTGAACTTGCAAGAACTCGCTGATGTTTTTTTTAGTCTCCTTACCAATCAGGAGACTTTATTTTCAATTGGTGCATCTTAATTAAAAATGTGGATATATCATCAGATATATCACATTTTTTATCTTTATTGATTTGATAATTCTGTTTTTTCGTTAATACTATAAAAATGATAACAAAAACAAAAGTTAAGGTGACTTGTGAGCGGCGAGAAAACAGAACAGCCAACGCCCAAACGGCTTAGGGACTCAAGAGAAAAAGGAGACATTGCAAAAAGCACAGAAATTGTATCTTTTGCTGTAGTTGCAGTGATAATCTTTTATTTTATTATAAATGCAAAAGGCATTTTCTCTGAGCTTTTGTCTGTAACCTCAACTGTCTTTAACAAAGCCCCTGTGCTACCTTTTTCTGAAGCTCTGGAAATTTTAGGTACTCTTGTTATATCAACCTCTGTTAGCATAATTGCTCCTATAGTCCTGACTGTTATCAGTGCATCTTTATTATCACTTCTTGCTCAGACAGGACTGTTATTCGCTCCTAAATCGGCACTACCAAAACTTGAAAATCTTTCTCCTAAAAAGTGGGTACAAAAGGTATTTTCCTTAAAAAATCTTTTTGAATTTTTTAAAAACATTATCAAGGTTGTTACCTTGGCTGTTGCAATCTATTTTGCTGCACAGGACAACTCAAGGGCACTATTTAAAATAACATCTGGAAATATTGGATCTGTGATATTTATCTTAGGTCAGATGTTAAGAGATTTAGCTACTTACACTATCGTGGCTTTTGCTGTGCTTGCCGCACTGGACTTTTTGTATACAAAGTACAAGTACAACAAAGACCATATGATGTCTATAGATGAGGTAAAACGAGAATACAAAGAGATGGAGGGTGATCCACAAATAAAGCAGAAACGTAAGCAGCTACATCAGGAAATGATAAATCAGAATACTCTTTCAAAAACAAGAAAAGCGAAGGTGCTGATAGTGAATCCAACTCATTTTGCTGTTGCTATAGATTATGAACCTGGACGAACCGATCTTCCTGTCGTACTTGCAAAGGGACAAGGGGATCTTGCAAGAAGAATGATAAAGATTGCACAAGAGGAAAATATACCAGTAATGAGGCAGCCTCCTCTTGCACGAGCATTATATGCAGAAGGTAATGAGGATGAATTTGTTCCAAGAGATCTTCTAATACAAGTAGCTGAAATTCTTAAAATTGTTTCAAAACTAAACAATGGTTAGTGATCATGATTACTTATCCATTGCAGTCATTAAAACAGATTAGAAAAAAAAGACTAGATGATGCACAGAACCGTGAAATATGTGCAAAGAAGATTCTTGAGCAAACAGTCTGTGAGCTTGAGAGTAAACAAAAGGAACTTGAAGATTACAGACAGTACAAGTTTGAGGAGACATCTAGGCGCTATGATTCTCTTCTTGGAAAGATAAAAAAACAAAAAGAGATTCATGAATTTAATGCAGGAATCGCTTCACTTGCAGCAAAGGAGTTAGAGCTTCAAGAAAGCATCACAAAACTTGAAGCAGCTGTTGAAGATTCAAAAAAAGAATATGAAAAATCTAAGTCTGAGTGTATCAAGGCAAGAAAGGCACTTGGAAAAATAGAGAAACATGAGGAAGTATGGACTTTATTTGAGAAAAGAAAAGAAGAGATTTCTGAAGAAAAGGAACTTGAAGATTTCAAAACAAGAAATATCGAGTACTAGTCAAACATTCAAAGTAAGGAAAATGAAATGATAAATGATGAATTTGTTGAAGAGTTTATTCGTGAAGTAGAGATGGAATTAGCATCTTTAGCTCCTGTAGAAAAAGCTGTAGAAGATGCTTTGGACAGTATGAAGAGCGAAATTGATCCTAATGTAAAAATCGATGAAAGTATGCTTTATAGTGTAAAGCAAAAAGCAAAAAGCGAAGGCGAGAGAAGAGTTCTTGAGTTTAAGGATAAGCTTGCGAATATGGAAATGCCAAAGCATTCTTCAATGAGGTCAAGATCAAGAGGTCTTAGGATTTAAGAATAACCAAAAGTGAGTTTTTAGTCACATAAGAAGTTAGAAATTTTTTGCTAAGTTTTAAATTATGTACTATTATGTAACTACATAAGATAAATTTTTTTGTAGTTTATTCTGAGATGTCTCAGAGAGGATGATGAAGATGGTCAATGTAAGCGGTTTAAACGGTGCAAATATAGTAAATTCTATTAGTAACACCTCTCTTCAGGGCAAGAGTATTCAGTACGTGTTTGCAATGGTGCAGCTTGAACTTGCAAAATCAAACAAGTCCAAAGCAGAACAGAAAATACAGTCAATAAGAGATAGCCAGGCTGATTCAAAGAGTGTTACAGAGGCAATTAATTCTCTTAGAAATCTGAAAGAAAATTTTGACAAACTTTCTAAATCAGACAGAACTTCAAAAATGGATCAGATAAAATCCATGACTACATCAGTTGGTAAGCTGAATATATGTTCATGCTCAAAAGTTGATGTTTCAGGGGATTTATCAAAAGAAAAAATTGATTCTTATATTGCTCAAATGCAGTCATTTCAAGAATCAAATTATGGTACCGATACACAGCAGCTGATGATTGAGTGTCAGGATTTTATGGGACAGTACAATACATACCTTTCAGGTGCAAACTCACAGATCCAGAAGGAAAGTGAAATCAGCTCTGAACTTGCAAGAACAAGGTAAGCATTAAGTATTTATCTGTATTGTACTTTACGATGGAGTTCTAAAATGATAGATGGAATTTCTCAGAATCAGATGTCGCCTTCATCCTCACAGCAGTCGGCTTTGCAAACAGGAAATTCGATTGGAACTCTGTCGAATATGGAGTTCCAGTTAATTGATGATCCAGTATCAGCCCTCGAGGATAGTGCTGAAGAGCTTACATTCTGTAAAGATAATTCAAAACAGGTCAAATTAGCAGATCGAAAGCAGAAAGCTTCAAAACAGCACGTAGAGGAGCTGATAGAAAAATTCTCAAAAGCAACAGCGCTTTATAATAACAAGGATGATAATACTCCCCAAAGACTGCTTGATGCATGGAAAAACAGTAGGGGGAGCTTTAATGCGCTTATTAAATCACTTGAGGAAAGTGGATCACATGCATCAAGTTCGTATGTATTTATAAAAGAGCAGCTAGATAAAGAAACTGATCCTCATATTAAGACAGAACTTGAAAAAGCAGCTGATGATCTTTTCAGAAACAAAAAGTCAGAGATCCTTGCAGCAGTAAATATTGTAGATCTTGCCGCTTCTAATCAAGAACTAGGAGATACTTATCAGTTATGTATTTCCTACAGTGACATAATCAACAAATTTTCATCCCCTTCTCAGATGCTTGATTATATTGAGCAAAAGTTCAATGCTAGCAAACAGGATCAGGGAATAGATTTTATGATCAAAGCCCTATCAGTAGATCTTTCAAGTATACAGCACTCAAATGACGTATCAGCTCTGGAAATTGTAGGCTCTAACCTTGCAAAGGTCAGAGTATTGAATAGTTCACAAAGATCACTTGATGTTACTTCAAAGCGTATAAAAAATGCTGCAGGCGCTGAGAACTGCGAACTTAGTGGCAAAAAAATACTAAGCAGGATTTTAAACCTTTCAAATTCCAGATTTATTCAGTCGACACAGGTTAGAGCTGTTTATGAGGAGTTACCTAAAGCTAATCCTGAAAAAGAAGTTATTTTTGCTCAGGAGCTGTTAAATGCCTGCAGAAATCTGTCAGTTGAACTGTTTGATGGTTCTGAAAAAAGGTTGTCTGTAATGGAGGCTGTGCAAAAATTTGTGGATGAGTGCATAGAACGTGAAGATCAATGGTTAGAAAGTGGCGGTAAATAGATATGATAGAAGCAGAGATTAAGTCATTTTCATCTAGGCTTGGTATTGGGAATATCTCGTTTGATAAGAGTAAGCCTTTATGTTTTATTCTTGATGGAAGATATTCTTACTGCCTTGAGTATTCTAAAGGAAATGAGACTTATCTTAATCTTACTGTAGAGTTTTCTTATGATACCTATGATTTGGATTTTTTAGAAAAAGCTTTTGCTTCTTGTACTTATGAATCTACAAGAGTTATAGACTTTGCTGTGGCATGTCATAAGGATAATCTTATGCTTGTAACCTCACTTAGAGAAGACGTTAGTGCAGGTGAACTTGAAAATGCAATTATCAATCTTAAGGATCAGGCAGAAAAAATACTTGGAAAAACATAATTATGTCGCAAATTAATTTATTAAATAATCATATTGGAGTCAGTTCTGTACTACCTAGTGCAAATGATGCTCACCTGCCTGAATTAAAGGAGCTTTCAACTGCCAAGACAGGAACTGTAAAACTAGATGACCTCTATAGAGGGGAAAGTTTTAACAAGGGTATTGATACAAGTCTAATTCCTAAAGTAGGCCATGAGGAGCTTCTTCAGCCAAAGAATTTCAACAGTGCCATAAAAAGGGCTTATGAAAAAATGTCGACAGTCAAGGATTCAGATGTCAGACATTTTGTAAGAGAAGATATGCAGCCACTTATGGATAACCGTGAATTACTAAATGCTTATCTTGGAATGATGGGGATGGCCTAATGATAGGAATACTTGAAGAGGATGAACTGTCATCTGTTAAGGTCTTAGCATTCTTTTTTTTTCAGATACGACACATTGAATCATCAATTAGAGCCGTAAAAGCAATACTTGCCATGTATCCTAAAGATATCTGGGCAAGAGCAATGCTTGTCAGATGTTTTGATGCTCTTGAAAATTATCAGAGCGTGATTGATGTAACTGATGACATGATGTTATTTGATTCAAATCCTGAAATAAAGAAGTCAATGGCTCTACTAAGAGCAAGAGCCATGCAAAAACTTGGAAGAAATGAGGATGTTAGAAAAATACTCAGTGAAATAGGAATGAATTAGAATATGAGTCTATTTGATAGCTGTAGAAATGCATCTCTTGTAATAACACGTCATGCTGATTTTGTGTTAGTAGGAATGGTTGTTGCAGTTATAGCACTTATGGTCGTTCCTCTCCCAACTTGGTGTGTAGATCTGCTTATTTCAGCAAATCTGTCAATGTCTTTTGTAATTCTGATGATGACAATGTATGCACCAAATGTACTGAGTTTTTCATCTTTTCCAACATTGCTCTTGTTTACCACTCTTTTTAGAGTAGGTCTGAATATTTCAACAACAAGACTTATTCTTTTGCAGGCTGATGCCGGTGAGATTATCTTTACATTTGGTGAGTTTGCTGTAGGCGGAAACTTTATTGTCGGTGCTGTGGTTTTTATTATCATTGCGATAGTGCAGTTTCTTGTAATTGCAAAGGGTGCAGAACGTGTATCAGAGGTTGGTGCAAGATTCTCCTTAGACGCAATGCCAGGAAAACAGATGTCTATTGATGCAGATCTTCGTTCTGGATCTATTGATTCTGAGGAGGCTCAAAAACGCAGAGCAGCTGTATCCCTTGAAAGCCAAATGTATGGTGCCATGGATGGTGCTATGAAGTTTGTTAAGGGTGATGCTATTGCGGGCCTTTTAATTGCTGCTGTTAACATTGTTGCAGGAACCATTATTGGTGTAACACAATCTGGTTTGACATCAGGTGAAGCTTTGCAGCTATACGGCGTTTTAACTATTGGTGACGGACTTGTTTCTCAGATACCTTCTTTATTAATTGCTATTTCTGCAGGTATTCTTGTTACTCGTTCAGGAGGAGAATCTGACAATGTAGGTGAGCAGATAGGAGATCAGATTTTCTCTCAGCCAAGAGCTATGCTCATAGCCTCCATGCTTGTTTTTCTTTTTGCCCTGATCCCTGGTTTTCCAAAAGCTCAGCTTTTTTCTTTAGCTTTCATTTTAGGTGCCATAGGTTATGCTTTGAAATATATGAAAAAAATGTCTTCTCAAAGCATAGATCCTAAAAAGGAAATTCAGAAAACTCTAAGTCCTGCAGCTTCAAAGGGAAAGATGGTAAAGTCAGAAGATGATTTTTCGCCTGTAGTTCCCATTATTCTTGATATGTCCCCAGAACTTCATAGCAGCATTGATTATAGCATCCTGAATGAAGAGCTTGCTTCATTGAGAAGTGCTCTTTACTTTGATCTTGGTGTTCCATTCCCAGGCGTTAATTTAAGAGAAAATGCACAGTTAAAAGAGAACGAATATGTGCTGAATCTTGATGAAATTCCTATTGCAAGGGGATGTCTTGAATCTAACTGCGTGCTTGTAAGAGAAGATCCTGATAACGTGCGTATGCTAGGAATAGATGTCAAGGAAGGTCTTCCTTTCCTTCCTTCTGAAAAGGCCTGGTGGGTGTCTGAAAGTGAAGCTTATAAGCTTAAGGAATTCGGTATTTCATATCTAGAGAAAGAGAAGGTGATTTCTCTTAATCTGTCTCTTGTTCTTGCAAGGCATGCTAGTGATTTTATTGGTCTACAAGAAACAAAATTTCTCTTAGATAAGATGGAGGAGAGATCTCCTGACCTTGTGCATGAAGCCACAAGACTTCTTACACTTCAGAAAATTGCTGAAATCTTTAAGAGACTTGTGCAAGAGCAGATTTCAATAAGAGATTTGCGTGCAATTTTAGAGTCAATAATAGCTTGGGCTCCAAAGGAAAAGGATCTGATTATGTTGTGTGAGTACATAAGAACATCCTTAAGTCGTCAAATAAGCTACAAGTACTGTGCAGGTCAGAACATACTCCCGGCAGTTCTTCTAGAGCCAAATGTAGAAGAGGTTATCAGAAAATCAATTAGACAAACATCGGCAGGATCTTTCCTGGCGCTTGATCCTCAAAGTTCCAAATCAATTCTAGCTGATGCTAAAAGGGCGCTTGGAAATAGAAAGGGAAAGAATGTTGTTATTATCGCTTCAATCGATATCAGGCGATATGTAAGAAGGCTTATTGAATCTGAATTTTTTGATGTTGCTGTTCTTGATTATCAGGAATTAACTCCTGAAATATCAGTTCAGCCAGTTGACAGGATCCGAATATAGTTCATTTATCTTTGATGAAGATAACAGTTTTTATAATGAGTGAAAATATTTTTGTTATGTAGTTGAATAAATATAACATTCAATCTATACTTAAAGCAAATAGGATATAGAAATATATCCAATTATAGGGAGTTGGGTTATGGAAAAGTCAAATAACAGCGGTTTTGAAAAGAAGGTAGAGGATTTTGTTGCCCTGCTTAAATCAGGTGGCGCTATTGCCGATGTTGCGGGAATAACAGATGAGCAGCTTGAGTCTTTGTATGCTCTTGCTTATCAGAACTACGCTGTAAAGAGCTATTTGGATGCAAAAAATATTTTTAGAGCGCTGTGTCTTTATGACCATACCCAGCAGCGTTTTTATATGGGCTTGGCTGCATCACAGCAGGGATTAGGTGAATATGCCGATGCTGCACAGTCTTATTCTTTTGCTTGTTTTATTTCTGGACTCAAAGATCCTAAGCCTATGTATTATGCAGCAATTTGTCTACTTAAATCTGGAAAAAAAGATGATGCTATTGCTGCTCTTGAATCAATAGAGATCATGGGCAGAGATAAAAATTCAGAAGACAGAAAATT
>JAEWPL010000068.1 GCA_023460615.1 Pseudomonadota bacterium
TTCTTCAAGGGCCCACACAGATTGTCCGTACTGATTTTTAAAGAACTTTTTAAACGCTTGGTTTATTTCGTCGTTGTCTTGCGTGACAACGGAATGGCATTATAGTCTTTTATTTTTTCTTGTCAAACTTTTTTTATATTTTTTCTCATAAGTTTGACAAGAATTTAACTTAAAAACTGCATGTAAATGCAACTTAAAAGTATTAAAAAAATTTTTTAGACTTTTACTTTGATTACTACTTTAATTACAAAGTCTTTTTGACCATTATACTGAGCTCTTGGTTGATGAACCTCTTCAGGTGGCACCACCACAAGATCACCTGCCTTTAAATTTACTTGAGTATAGAACTTTGGTGTTTTATAAAATGACACATCATTTTTCTCTATGGTCTCAACAAGTTCACAGTCTTTAACCAAAGCCATACCAAAACTTTCAGTGCCTTTTGCTATGTATTGAATATCATAATAGTCTTTATGAGATTCAAATCTTGCCTCACTAAAAGAAATGGTGTCATATCTTTGTACCATAGCAAATACGCCATCACAGATGTCGTAGGTGCCATCTTCCATATTTGCTGTATCGTGATCTTTTAACCATTGATAAGCTTTTTTAAACTTTTGATCTAAATAGTCGTGTTTTGTTACTAAATCTAATGAAGTTGCTAACATTTTTTATCCTACCAAGTATGTGAATTTACTAAGTTGCCATCTAAATCATATAATTCAATAGCAGTATCTTTGATTAGTGCAAATCCAGCTTTGGTACCACCTTTTGGAAAAGTAGTAGAGCCAGGATTGATATTTACAATGCCACTGTCCTTTTTAAAAATCCCACTTACATGAGTGTGACCTGATAGCACAATATCATTTTCAGTTAAACCAATCTTCTCTAACTGCTCTTTGGTATCTAACTTGTATAAATGACCATGAGTTAAAAAGATTTTTTTAAGTTTGCCTTCACTCTTTTGTACTATATATCCATATGGTGCATTGCAAGGAAATGAGAAAACTAGTGAGTCAACCTCACTATCACAATTTCCTCTTACGGAGATAATTCTATCTTTGTATTGATTTAAAACCTCACCTACTTGCATAGGATCATAATCTTTAGGAACTCCATTTCTTGGACCATGATTTAAAAGATCACCAAGTAGCACAAGATAGTCACACTTAAACTTATCAAAAAAACGCAAAGCTTGTTGAGCTTGCAAAGCACCGCCATGTATATCTGACAATACTAAATAATTCATAACAAATCCTTTTGTTAATCAACAAAGTAATTGCATTGATCTTAACTTTAATTTGTATATATACAAGCGTTTTTACACATAATTAAAAATTCGCAAAACTTTACAAAACTATCACCAAGTTTTTTAATCTGGATAACTTAATGTTTTATCTATATTTTATTTTTTTAATATTTTATCAAAATAGTGAGATTATTAACAAAATTGCAAACGTTTGTATTCTATGATTAATACAGTTAGTTATTTTTTCTTTGCGAGATTTTTCCTATGACTGAAATTAAAGATCTTATTTCTAAAGGACAGGCTGTTTTAGGTATTGAGTTTGGCTCAACTAGAATTAAAGCTGTACTTATTGATCCTAATTCCTACAAACCTATCGCTCAAGGTGCTCATGAATGGGAAAACCGCCTTGAAAATGGTTTCTGGACCTACCACTTAGACGATATTTGGTCAGGACTTCAAGACTGTTACAAGAATTTAACTGAAGATGTTCAGACCCAATATGGCGTAAAAATTGAGAAGTTAGCATCAATTGGTTTTTCAGCTATGATGCACGGCTATATGGCTTTTGACAAAGCAGATAATCAATTAGCTCAATTTAGAACATGGCGTAATGCTAATACCTCAAAAGCAGCAGCTGAACTTACTGAATTATTCCAATTTAATATTCCTGAAAGATGGTCCATCTCTCACCTATATCAATGTATCTTAGATAAAGAAGATCATGTAAAAGATGTTTCTTTCTTCACTACTCTAGCAGGTTACATCCACTGGATGCTTACAGGTGAAAAGGTTCTAGGTGTAGGTGATGCAGCAGGTATGTTCCCAATTGATTCTGATACTTTAAACTATAATCAAAAGTATCTTGAGCAATTTAACGAATTATTAGCTAAATACAACCTACCTTATAAACTTCAAGATCTATTACCAAAAGTACTTCCAGCAGGTAAGGTTGCAGGAACCTTAACAGAAAAAGGCGCAAAACTATTAGATCCTACAGGAACTCTACAATCAGGTTGTCCTCTATGCCCTCCTGAAGGTGACGCTGGTACTGGTATGGTTGCAACTAACAGTGTTGCAGTAAGAACAGGTAATGTTTCAGCTGGTACCTCAATTTTTGCGATGGTAGTTTTAGAGCAAGCTCTAAAGAAATTACACCGTGAAATTGACTGTGTTACTACCCCAGACGGTCTCCAAGTTGCTATGGTACACGCTAATAACTGCACATCAGATCTAAACGCTTGGGTTGAGTTATTTGCTGACTTCTTAAGAGCTGCAAACATAGAAATGGATACCACCACTCTGTTTAAGACTCTATACAACGAAGCTTTAAATAATGGAGCTCCTGACTGTGATGGCATCATCTCCTATGGTTATCTATCAGGAGAAAACATCACTAATATGCCAGAAGGCAGACCTCTTTTAGCTAGAATGCCAAACTCAAAATTCAATGTAGCTAACCTATTTAGATCTAACCTTTACACCTCTTTAGGTGCTATCCGTTTAGGTATGAATATCCTAAAACAAGAACAAGTTAAAATTGACAAATTACTAGGTCACGGTGGATTGTTCAAGACTAAAGGTGTAGGTCAATCTATCATGGCTGATGCCTTAAATACTCCTGTTTGGGTTATGACTACCGCAGGTGAAGGTGGTGCTTGGGGTATTGCTCTATTAGCAGCTTACCTAGCCTCTAGTGATAAGCTATCTTTGCCAGAGTTCTTAGATAAAGAAGTATTCAAAGATGCTCAAGGTTCAAAGATTGATCCAAATGAAAAAGGAGTTGAAGGCTTTAATAAATTCCTAGAGCGTTATGTTCTATGTCTTGGAATTGAAAGACAAGCTGTTGAATGTCTAAAACGATAGTTTAATAGTTAAAGTCTGTTTTCTTAAAATAAGGCAGTTAAACTGCCTTATTTCTTATTTAAAGTTCTACTTTACAAAGCTTTTTCTAAAATCGATTAACACTCTTTATATGCTACAAGTTTCTTTTCATTGACATCATAAACTACAGCCATCTTAAGTCTAGTCTTATTGCAGTCAAAAGACTGACCATAGTCCCTGTCTTTAATTTGAGCTATAGCTTCTGTAAGTTGGTTATCAACATCTTTTGAATTTGTTACATACTTAAACTCAATTACAATGATCCTGTCACTAAGCTCAATTACTAAATCAGGTCTTCCTTTACTTTCATATACCTCTCGGTAGCAGTTTATGTCTGCTCCTAAAACAAACATTTGTATAATAGTCTTAACTATATACTCATCATCTAAATTAAATGCTTTGTTAGCTCTAGGTACTTTAGCTAAAATCTCATTAAACTTATCGAATATTTGCTTAGCATCTGCTGTAATCAGATAGTCTTCTAAATCACTACTTACTTCATCGAAATATGAACCATACAAATTTGAGAGTGTAAGTGATGATAAAGCTTTTCTTAACTCAAGATTTGGAATAGTTAATTCACACTTTTTTCGAATATTATTGCCTTTTACTAAGGATAAATATCCTGTTTGTGCCATTAACACATTTAAATCCATTGATTGTAAGCTAGCTGGATTTTTAAATTGCTCTTTTGAAACGAGGATCTTTTTCTTTTTAAAGGCAGAAAGATCTATTAAATGATTTTGTAAGTATTTAACTAAAATGGTTGGTAAGCCTCCATTTTCAAACCAATAGTCGTTAAAGCCAACTTGTGTTTTGTTTGCAACTTCTTGAAAAAAATTATTAACTGACCAAGTTGAGTAAACAGATTGTTCACCAAATTCATCATAGCAAATATTGTCATAGTTTAAAGCTAGCTCATCTAACAAGTTGCTCTTGTACAATTGATAGGTATTTGAGTCTATTGAAGATACTTTACAGTTATGTTGTTTCTCAATTGCAATATTTATGTACTCTTTAAAGTACTTCTCAATTTCCTCTCTTGTATAACCAACAATAGTTGCGATATTAGAATCATATGAGATATCAATGATGTTACTACCTGCTGAGAATATAGATACATCTTTAAATCTAGTAATACCTGTTACTAGCATGAATCTGATAGTCGAAGATACGGTAGCTGATTTTATAGTTGCATAAAAATCTCTGATTTCTTTTCGTAAGATTTCAAACTTTTCTATCTCATCAATGAGAGCATTCAAAGGGGCATCGTATTCATCAACTAGTAACACAAAACCTTTTGGGTATTTCTCAATAATATTGCAAGTAAATTCTTCAAAGGTTTGCGCTATGTTGTCACTTAGTGATGCTTTATCAAGTCCAAGAGCTCTAGAGTAAATATTTAGTTGAGATACAAATAATTGTCTAAACTCACTTAAATCATCTGCTCTAATTTTAGAAAAGTCTAAACGTACTACTGGGTAGATAGCCTCATTCCAACGAGGAGTTCCATCTTCATTATTACCTGCAATGTAGGTATCTTTAAAGTACGGTTCAAGTCCTTTTGAAAATAGTGTTGCTATAGTATCTAATGTAATTGATTTTCCAAAGCGTCTTGGTCTTGAAAAGAATACAAAATCAAAATTATCTATGATGTATTTTATTTCTTTAGTTTTATCAACAAATAAACAATCTTTGTCATAAATTTGTTGATAACTGCTGATACCTAATGGAATTTTTTTCATAGTTTTATCTCAGTCTCTTCATAGAAAATGCAACAGCATCTCATTCTACTTGCAAATTCATACCTTTATTATAAACAATTTTATCCTTCTTCACCGAATCTATGATGACAGAACTAGCTTCTTATCAAAACAATTCGATTAGATTAAACAGATTTAAATAAGTAGATTTATAGAAAAGTAAAAGCAGTAGATTTGTCCACAACCTACTGCCTTCATTAGGTATGAAAAATTGTTACATTCCTGATCTGAATGCTTCAATTTGATAATTGATATGATCAGTTGCAGCTTTTAAACCGTCTTTTACACTAGTTTTACCAGTGATGATTGCCTCTAATGCTCCATCAATAGGTCCCCAAACTTCAGACATCTCTGGAATTGATGGCATTGGTACTGCTCTGCTTGCTTGTACCGCAATTGCATTAGCAAATTCGTCATTGGTAATTAAAGGATCTGCCATCACTGATTTTAATGGAGGGATCTCCTGTGTCTTAACAAATCTATCTTTAGCGTACTTAGGCTGGTTGATAAATTGTAAAAAGGCCTCAGCTAAATCGTGATCTTTTGCCCAAGTTGAAATTGCATAGCCTTTAACACCTAAAAATGAACTCATAGGTTTGCCATTTGGCAAGATTGGTAAAGGACTTACGCCAAACTTAATATTTGCCTTAGAATAAGGTTCTAATGCCCATGGACCATTGATTACCGCAGCAACTTTACCATCTTCAAATAGATGATCAATTACCGCAATGCCATTTTCACCAATAATGTCCTTTGGAAAACAGCCTGTATCAAAGAATTTCTTAACTAAAGTTACACCTTTGATAGAGCCCTCATTTGACAGACCAACCTCTGTTGCATCAAGATTGCCATCAGAGTCTGTGCCAAATACATAAGAGCCAAATGGTTGTAGTGCTCCAAATACATAATAAAAAGCATCCCACTTAGCAAGTAATCCATACTTACCGTCGTTTTGAGATACCATCTTCTCAGATAAAGCAAAATACTCATCTAAAGTATCATAAGGCTTCTTTAAGTATTCTTTGTTATAGAACATTACCAAGGTCTCAACTACCTTTGGTACAGCATAAATTTCACCTGTTCTATAAAAAGCAGATACCGCTGAACGTATATACTTATCCTGATCTTCTTGCATGAATTTTATAGGTGAAATCAAGCCTTGTACTACCGCAGCACCAGCTCTATCAGATGGAACCATCAAAACATCAGGCCCCATTCCAGATGGACCTTCTAGTCTTAATTTGTCTATCTGTGTAATAAAAGGAACTTCATGTATTACAACTTTGCAATCGTTCAATTCTTCAAAATCAGCAACAGCTTGAGCTATACCTTTTGACTTTCCATCATCATCCCATACGTGCAAAATTGAGGTTGCACAGGCTTGTGAGGTCAACAAGATAGTCGCTAAACCTAATACTAATTTTTTGATACTTTTCATATTAGCCTCAGTTTTCAAATATTCGTAAATACAGTATGTCAAGCTAACTATATACGCAATTACTAAAATAACAAATCAGTTTTACTTTTATTTGAGATCAAGTACGAAAAATATTTTCATTTTCAGACCGTTAGATCTAATTTCATAGATCAAAACTAATTTTCAGATCAATCGTCCTAAGCTTCCATTAACCGATGCACGCATATTATTTTGCATATTTTATTAAACAGATAGATCCTAATTCAAAAATAACAAAAGGGAGTACTTCTACTCCCTTCAAATTAAATCATACAATAAGATTTAGATTATTTGTGAATTACCACCAAGCTTCGCCATAAACACCGAAGATTACATTGTTATGATTCTTGGTTGCTTCGCGCTCGTAACCATTCTTGTATACAATGGTTGCTTCCTTAGCACCGAAACCATTTGAGAAATCGATACCATTCTCATTGCTGTGTAAGTATGTAGCAAATAAACGGATCTCTGGTTTTGACCAAATGTTTGAAGCATCAGGAGATAATACATAAGCTAATGTTAACTTTTGACCCTTTTGGTTTTCGTCAAAGTTCTTTACTACGCCATCTTTCTTACCAACCTTGCTCCAAGTTTCAGTATAGAAAGAGCCTTCTAATACTAACTTAGTCATCTTAGTTAACTGATAGTATGGATGAATAGCAAACATGAAAGCCTTGTAGCTAGAATTTGCAGTTACACCTTTATTCTTATCATCAGCTAGTACCTTGCCAATGAAGTTTTCGCCGTTAACGTTGTCATCATAACCACCTGAACGAGCGAAGTAAATTGAGTGCATGATACCAAATCTATCAGTAATCTTGAAATCACCATAGTTAAATAAAGAAATACCGTGTGCACCGTTTGCAGCACCTGAGCTGTCACACCAGCTACCAGTACCGAAACCAGCTGAACCAGTATGTGAACCAAAGTCAAAAATTACAGCTGTAGTATTCCAACCTGAGTTAAAGCCTTGATTTAACTTAACCTCAAATCTTGTACCATTACCAACTTCATTCTTAGCAACATAACCATACTGAAGGAACTTAGCATTGTCATGCTGATTGATCATATGAGTAGCACGTAATTCCATGCTTGCTTTATCCCATACAGGGAAATCATATTGGACATCTAAGAAGTGAACTGCACCATAACCACTATATTTTTTTTCTTGCTTCTTATCGTCCCAACGAACTTCTTTTGAAGTCTCATCCCACTTATAGTCACGGTTCTCATCACGACGGATCCATGCTAATGACAACTTACCAGAACCTAATGACAAGTTCTCAATACCAGAACCCATACCAGAGATATCATAGTAACGCCAATCGTTAATATAAATATCTTCACGGTGATAGTAACGCTTACCAGCCCAAATTACAGCATCTTTGTCACTATCAAAGAAACCTTTAACATCGAAATAAAGCTCACGGAATGCAAAGTTTGCATGTTCTGTGCTATTTGCATTATCAGCTGTCTGCCAATCTTTGTTTAGAGTTGACTTGTATGCAACTCTTGAATTTATGTTCCATTCTGAATCATCAACTTTAGCGACAGTTGTGCCTAAGCCAATTTCACCGTAAATATCAGACTCATAACCTAAACGGCCTAATCTTGCCTTCTCAGGATCATCAACGTTGTAGTGCTGAGAAGAAACACCTGCACGAGCAAAACCAAAGAAGTGAGCATTAGGGGTATACTCTGCTAATGCAGGAGCAGAAACAGAAGCAGCAACAACAGCTGCTAATAATAGATTAACTTTTTTCATAATATAAACATCCCAAAAATTCAGCACGACAATTCATGCCACCGCCTATTCTCCTTGAGGCGCTTACAAAAATCAAAGTTCAAAAAGCAAAAAAGTGATCTTCGGCTACTTTTCCCGTTAAAACTGTTATTTTTTTGTTAATCAGATCACATTAAAAAGGTTAAATAGAAATACTACAATAACAAACCGCATAAATAAGCCTTTCTTCAATTAAATCTTCTCCCCCACCTCCCCCAACCTCTCTATACCGAACTTCCCCGTTCTCTCCCTACGGGAAAAACTTTTGAAAAAAATAACTTTTTTCACATTAACTTCAGCACACAAGATTCGTCTAAGTTAACTCAGTTAGGGATAGGTATTTTTGGTTAAGAAAATGAAAAAGGAGCAGCCTCAGCCACTCCTTAAATTGTAGGGTTTGATTATTATTCTTTAAGAGTAAAGATTACCACCAAGCTTCAACTTGAGCACCGAATGCTAAGTCTTGCTTATTAACATAGTTGTCACTCTTCTTAAGAGTCTCACCTGCGCCCCAAGCATCAATTACGTCTGCTTCGTGATTTGAATGGATATAGGTTACATAGAATCTAATTTCAGGACGTGACCAGAAGTTTGAAGCATCAGGAGTAATAGCATAAGCTGCTGTTAACTTCTGCATTTGAATGTTCTTATTGTCAAGCTGATCAATATATTGCTCGCTCTTTGTGTACATACCAGCTTCAATGTAGAAACGAGTCATCTTAGTCAAAGCAACATATGGACGAACGATTAAACCAAAATCCCTAACTACGTCTAAACCACCTGACTTATAAGTATCAAAGTTGGTAATAATGTCACCATAGATTACATGATACATACCAAAGCTATCAGTAAACTTAGTTAAACCATGATTAAATAAAGCGTAACCATTTGCTGAGTTATAACCAGCTTTGTATACCTTATCGTAACCATCACTCATTCCTGTGGCATCTGCTCTTGCACCATGTAAAATCTGTAACCAAGTTTGGTTAAATGATCCACCAGCAAAGCCTTGAGATAAGCCAATACCGAAGGTGTTAGAGTTTCTAACTTCATCTTTTAATGCAAGATAGCTTTTTGGAGCCATCTTATTATCGCGCTCAATTACAGTATATTGATCACGAAGAGTTAAGCTAGCACCACTCCAAATTGGGAAAGTGTACTCAACATCAAAGATATTGTCGTCAAGTTTTGCTGATTTCTCTTTATAAACATTATCTGTATAAGCTGTACTACTATCAACTTTACCCCAAGAGAATGAGAACTTACCAGAACCTAATGATAAATTGTCGATACCAGCACCTTGTGAGTTGTTTGCCCAATAGTAAGCATCGTTAATATGAATATCAGCACGTCTATTGAATCTCTTACCAACCCAAATTGTTGCATCTTTATCAAAGTCTAATAAACCTTTTACAGAAACATTTAACTCACGTAGAGCAATGTTTGTCTGCCAGTCGCCATTATTACCATCACTACCAAATGCAAATCTAGTGTTAACTGACCATAAAGTATCATCAACCTTAGCAACATCAGCACCAAATGCTAACTCTGCATAGGTATCATTCTCATTACCTAAACGACCAATTTTATTTACATTGTACTTAGCTTGCTTACCTGAACCCGCATTACTTACGCCAGAACGTAAATAACCAGACATTTGTACATTAGGAGTATAAGCTTGTGCTGCAGGAGCAACAACTGAAGCAGCAACAACAGCTGCTAATAATAGATTAACTTTTTTCATAAT
>JAEWPL010000069.1 GCA_023460615.1 Pseudomonadota bacterium
GTCTTTAGGTTGTCGAACTCCCTATCGACTACTGCCTTTACGTCTGAATCCGTTGATGTAATGTTGAGTATGACGAATCTGTTGACCATAGGATGTGACATCTTGAACTCTCCGTTCAAATCATCCGAATAGTTTCCACTCGATATGATGAATACATTATCGGGGAGTCTGTTAGTGCCCAAAGCCCTACTAAAAATCAAATCCAATAGAGGGGCTTGTATGTATGGGTCGCATGTACTCAATTCGTCAATGAAGAGGAGAGTCCTCTTTCCATTGCTTGCCAATGCCGAAAGTTCGTCAAACCAAGACGGAGTGAGTCTAATCAGCTTGTCACCCTTTGTGACTGTCTGCAATCCCAAGATATCGTCACTTGCGTATGATGATGGAATCAATGTATAGAGGTTGTACCCCTTGCAGTCGCAGAACATTCTCAAAGTGGAAGTCTTTCCAAAACCGGCATGACTCATAATGAGTCCGGCTACCTTGACACCATGTTGGTCTAGTCTATCCAACACGCTCGCAAACCTAGCAATCTTCATGTTTGCTTTCATTTTCTTATCTCCTTTGTCATAAGATGAATATACAATAGCACTTGTGCTTTGGTTATGCAAGACCTTTTTTCAAGAAATTTTAGAAATTTTAAGAATTTTAAAAAGGTCTTGCAGTTTAGGAATATCAGCCTACCATGACACCATTGTAATACCAGTGGTTATCGGCTTCATTCAGTACCAACTTCCCCTTGTTCTTGAAGTAGGTCAGATTGGAAGTGGAGTAGTATTCGCCCGTCTTAGGGTTGACTATCTTTAACTTGCCTATAGGTGTAGCTATGGTGTAGCCCAAGTCCGACACCTTTGTGTTGGCTATTATCTCTTGCTCCGTCTGCTCCCTCTTTTCCTCTACAAGTTGGTTCATCTCCCTCTCCTTCCTTATGGTGTCAGCCAACTTGCTTAGGCTCTGATAGACAGTCGAGTATTGTTTCCACTTCGTAGAGAACATTTTCTGATTCTCCACAAACTTCTTTATGAGTCGTATGGAATAGGATACTCTACTTCTTCTGAACACCCCGAGTTCTATCCATTCCCTAATCTCGGTGTCAAAGAGTGTGACTATGTTCTGTACCTCTTCCTCTGTAAGATTGTCGGGATTGGTGTTGAGATAGTCCTCTATCAGATAGGTGGTGTAGGTAATCATGTCCTTCAACTCCAAGTCTATTGACATAGCTTGTGCCCTATCCATTATAGCCTTTTGGTGTGGGTCTAGGTTGTCTCCCATCATGTTGTCGTTGGTTATGATTACACCATAGCCGTTGTACTTGAATTTTCTGTTGAGATAGGACACTTCCCTATTGGTCGGTATGTTGCTCTTTGTGTCGAACGCACTCTTCATGAGTTCAAGACACCCTTCGTCAGCCATACAGTCCACATCATCCAAAACCAAGACTTTCGGAAGTCCGTTCTCCCTTTGTGAAGTCCTCTCCAAGAGAGTGACCAATGAAGAGGGGGTGACGTGTCCACTTGTCCTTACATAGTCGGCTATCAGCCCTAGTGACTTCATATTGTCGAGGTTCTCGATTACAAGGGTGGTCTTACCCGAACCAGCTTTGCCTTGTATTATCATGTTGTTTGTGAACGACAGATGGTAAGATGTGATGTAGGCTTCCATCATCTGTCGGAACACCTTCCTCTTCTCCAAGATGGAAGGTATAGCCATTCTTTCTTCCATTGTCAAAATGCTTGCATTGTTCATGTCGGCACTCCTTTTCTGTTTCGATACATAAACAATAGCACCCATCTTGACGGATTGCAAGAGGTTTTATTCAAAAAATTCAAAAATTTTTAAGAATTTTAATCGGGGGTTGAAGGGGTTGAGCGTGAAGTATAGTCAATGGGTCAGTATATAGTATCCTATACATAGGTGTCAACAGAAATCATGTATTAATTTTCTTATATATAGATATCACGCACGTGCGAGGGATACGGCACACATTCATAACGGACTGAATGGAAATTGATTGCATCTTCACACATTTATGACGGACTGAGTGGAAATTCAAGAAATTCTAAAAATTTTAAAATTATTTAAGCAAGAAATCCTTTTGCTTTAGCTGAAGGATGAATTGCTCTGAATAATTTTCAACTCTTTTAAATTCTTCCACTAATTATTATATAAAGAAAAACGGGATACTTTAGAACGCCAATTCTAAAATATCCCTAAACAAGAATTAAGAAATGAGGTCTTAATTACTATGTCTGATATAGTTAGTCCGAAGATACACAAATCTCTAAAAGTAAGGTTATATCCTACTAAAAATCAAGAAACCCTTTTTACTAAAGCATTTGGTTGTTGTAGATTTGTTTATAATAAGCATAAGGAAGAAAGGGATAACTTCTACAATGAAAACATAAAGGATAAGAATCTTTCCAAAGAAGAAGTCCAAGAGCTGTATAAGACATTTAAGCCCAAGACTCAGAAAGAATTCTGTGATGAATTTGAGTGGTTAAGGGAAATACCTGCAATTACAGTAACTG
>JAEWPL010000070.1 GCA_023460615.1 Pseudomonadota bacterium
TAATTAAAGCTCAAAAAGCTTTAGTCTTTATTGATAGAAAAAATCCAGCCCTATACAGCATTGACGATGACAAGTTCTATAAGACTGTAGGGGAGAGAAAACTAAGTTTAAAAATACTTAACTTAAAAAAGCTTAATCCAAAACTTGATGGTGTAAGCCAAAAGGAAAAGCTTTAAGCAATAGGTATAAAGCTTAAGCATTTTTAGAGCTTACCCGTTAAATTATTTGTGGCGAAACTGGTAACGTTAGGTAATATTAGGTATTAAATGTTAAAACATGTTAATGCAAGAGCTGTGACAACATGAGCAAAGGTAATAATATGCACTTTAACTTTAACTCTAATTTTGACTCTAAGTTTAACTCTAACAATTTTCTCGACACTTTAGATCTGATGTTAGACTGTCTAACACCTCGAAATCCATGCCCAAATTATTCAAAATCAAAAAGCTCACAATTTCAAAAAAGCACTAAAGGTTCAAAAGGCTTTGCAAAAGGTTTTTCAAAATACAAGAAGGCTCTAGCCTCCGATTGCAAACGTATTGAAAAAGATTTTGCTAAAGCACTTAGTAAAGTGCCACAAGATTAAATAAAAGCACTTACAGAATAAAAGTAAAGCATCCTCTAGCATCCTCTTACTCTTATTATGCTCTTATTACGCACTTATTTCGCTTTTAATACATTTACTGCGTTCTTATTAACTCTTGTTAAAGCCAACTCGTATTATGCTTTTATTTCGCTTTTACTACGTATTTATTACTTTCTTACTAAACTTTAACTACACACAAAATTCACTCTTGTCTAAGCCAAGCCTTAAGCTGTCACAGCACACCTTTAAGCCAACTCTGTCACAGCTCACTCTAAGCCCAATTAAGCACCGTACACTCTTTAATAAACTCATGCTCTAAAAGTTTAAGATTTGGATTAACTGCAAATTTGTGCTCACAGATAGACAGCATAGGAATATCGTTAACAGAATCTCCATAACCATACATTCCTTCTAGAGACAAATGGTGTCGCATGGCAAACTCTTTTACACAAGTAATTTTGTCTTGTTGAAAAGGTACTATACCTGCTTGTTTACCAGTTAATCTTCCATCTTGCAGCTCCATAGGAGCTCCAAGATAGTATTCAACCTTTAAATATCTTGCTACCACTTCCACAAGATAATCCATAGTAGAGGTAACAATAACTACAGTATCGCCTCTTTCTTGATGGAATTTAATTTGTGTTAAGGCATCTTTTCTTACTTTAGGGTAAATATAGTTTTTTACAATGCTATCTAAAACCTCACCTCTTTTCTCTTTACTAAAATTTAGAAGGGGAGTTACAGCAAAGCGTACAAACTCATTGATATCAAGTACACCTTTGTAAAAGAGATCTTCAAAATAATTGAGCTTATCTATAACACTCTTGTCAATTAAACCTTGAGCTAAATATTGATGAAAGGAGATATCATTAGTATCACCATCAATAATAGTTCCATCCATATCAAATAATGCTAAGCTCATTTATCAATCCATTAGTTATATTTTAGTTTAGGCTATAAATTACAGTGTGCTTGACCATCCTAAATCTTACACACCATTGAGTAGACTTAATTGTCCATAGTCTTAATTGTGCATACAAACTGTAAATTAAACGTAAACCTTTGTTAATGAAGAATACGAAACTTGCTACATGTTATGAATTTTTAAATCTTAAAGTAGAGCTCCGTAATCTTCAACAATTTGTTAAATTGTGCGTATGCTAAAAGTATTCAAAAATATGTCATGCTTATAAGCCTCCAAAACAAATAGAGGCTAACAGCTATTTAATCACTTATCTCTTTATATAATTTTAAGAGATGGTTTTTAAAGTATTCTTTAATGCTTTTATTTGGTATTACTAATTTAACAGGTTCAAAATCAATATACATTGAATTTTGAGCTAGTGTAAGATATCCTGAATAAACTAAGAAAGACCAAAAATCATAGTAATTATAATTTTTTAACCACTCATGATCTATGAAGACATGAATGTTTTTAGAAACAGCACTTCCATCAACTAGAGTCTGTAAATCGTCATCAACACAAGGAGCGATATTACCTAAGAACTCTTTAATCACAGCATTAAAGCTTTTGCAATTACAATATGATTTTGCTTCAACACAAGTTATATCTTTCTGCTTTAGAGCATCTTTGCACAAACTTATTACCCCATAAGGGCAGTAAATCTCATTATGGTTAAAGTTGTAGCCACCATAGTTTTCTTTAACTAAAGCTTTAAACTCTGACAAACCATAGTAATCAAGCAGGTCAAAAGTTTCTTTTTCAGTAAAACCTATACAGGTAGAAAGATCATCAAAACCAGAGAAGATGGTATTAGAGCATAAGTTATTAATTGCAGTGATGAAGTTTTCAGAGCCTGGTCTTATAACACCTGTTAATACAGCTTTATGTACGAACCTATCTGAATCTTTTAAAGCCATACCATACATAGATGCCATTAAATCTTCCATTTTTCTGTAATAACCATGCTTTGAAGCTTCTACTAGTGGAGTTTCGTAGTCATCGATTAAGATAATAACTTTCTTATCAAAATGCTTATACAACAATTTGGTTAAATGCCAGAGGGAAAAACCTAGGGTAACAAGATTATCAAGATCACTTAAGCATTTATAATCTAAAAGATCATTTAAAATTTGCTGTTCATTTTTGCTTAACTTAGTACTACTTTGTAAGAATTTAAATCTTGAGCAAAGAGTAAAGATTTCTTTTGCTGTTTGGTTGTAAGCTTCTTTCCAAGTTTTACCTTTAACTTCTTTAAAAGATATGAAGATAACAGGGTATTTACCCATGAACTTATCACAGAACTCTTTGTCTTTATAGATTTCTTTATCTTTAAAAAGCTTAATATGCTCAGATAAGTCATTAGGCTCATCATAGTTTAAAGACATAAATGAGTTAAACATACTCATAGTGAGTGTCTTACCAAAGTACGGTGGTCTTGTGATTAAAAGTACTTGAGACCACTCGTCTTGAAAAACATTTTTTAAAGCACTAGTCTTATCAACATAATAGTAATCGTTTTTAACAATGGCTTCATAAGATGAGATATCAGTTGGTAAAGATAGCAATTTATCAGTCATAAAAAGTTCCTTTGTTTTGAAAGTAAAAAGAAAAAGTTAAAAGTTCTGTAATAAGAGCCTAATTTATTAGATATTTTGAATTTATCACTAATTATCTAAAGACAATACTTCACAAATAAAGTCCCTTGGCTCATGAGTAAGCCTTTAGACTCTTAATTTAAGTATGTTACCACTAAAACCTACACACTAAAATGACAAAGCTAGTTCAAGCTTAAGTGTAAGTATAAAAGCTTGAAGTAAAAAATCACTAACTGTACTCAGTAGGATCTTGGGCTACATCTAAGGCAACAGTTATTTCAGTTTTAGGAGCTTTACCAGATATAATCTCAAAAGTCTTCTGCATATCAAGATTTGGACATTCAAAGCGATATCTCCAAGAGGTATAAGCCTCATCTTGATTTAATAAGACTTTTGTTCTTACTGCAAAGCCTAACTGAATAAGTAGGGTACCTATTTGTTTCCCTTGCAAGGTATGATCTATAGAATTAGAGTACAAAGGATCTTGACCGTCTTTATTGAATAACCACTCTAAATCTAAAGCTCTATCAAGCTTTTGTTTTAGAGCATAGCGCAAGAAGGTGTAGCTGCCGGTTGCTGAATATGGTAACAATAGACCATTATTATTCATCACATGGCTGATGCAGGCAGGGCACATCACTTTGACTAAATTGTCAGAAAAAGCAAAACCGCCATAGCATTTTTCAAGACTATCAACATAAGTATCTGCATCTATCTGTTTTGCTTGGCAGATCTTATCAATCGGTTTTTCAAAGATAAGTTTTAGCTCATCTTTAGTAAATCCGAACATACTCTCAAAAGCAGGATCTGACGACAAATCTAAAACTAAAGGTAAACCTTCAGATAACTCTGATGCAAGATTAAACTTAGTGTGACCTGTTAATAACCCCCACTTTACCTTAGCGTTAGAGCATTTTTCTAAGATATTTAACATATCGTGATAAAGACAAGTGCATTCTATAATTTCACTTTGAGTCTTCATCATAGCAGCTCTAAGTAGGGGAATATCATAATTGTCAATAAAAATAACTAAAGGCTCTTGATGTCTTTTGTATAGAGCATCAATAAGATTTGAGAAGAATACCTTTGGCGTAATATAAGGATTAAACTGACTTTCAATATGATGAAACCAGAAGAGCTCTTGTAAGATATCAATTAAGGACTTTTTAAACTCTTTTACATTACTTGCATTAAATCTTTTGAAATCTAAAAACAGAGTATGACGTTTTGGGATCTCATGTAAAATGCCTTCATCTTCAATCTTATGCAATACTTCATGATCTTTTTTAATAATTTTATCTATTGCTGAAGATACTAGGGACAAACCAAAACCACGGGGTCTAGTCATTAAAAATAAATTGGTATGACCAAAGGATGGTTCTGTTTCAAGTTTAATGATAAGACTGATTAACTTTAAGGCTTTGTCCTTATAGATCTGATCAGAGATGATGAAATCTTGAAGGCTTGTATAGGTAGGTGAGTTTATATTCATAACAATATCTCAACTGGTGGGACATTAACCTTATCGCGGTACCTTGAATAAAGTGCCTGACTGCTTCCTTCCGGACCTGATCGGTTAACACTTCAACAAGTACGCGAGAGCTAATGTCCCATAGAGCATGTAAATGATATTGAAAA